>WTHE01000646.1 GCA_011523315.1 Candidatus Binatota bacterium | reverse complement strand
CACCGACCCTGAAAATAAACATTTCTGTACGAATATCAACATATTTCAGGGTAAAAGAGATGATTCAGAAAGAAAAAAGCCTTCCCGAGTTCGTCTGAGAAGGCTTGTATAGAGTCAGCCTCGTAGGTCGGAGCTAGAGGCGTCAGCAGACAAGTCGGGCTTGAGCTGCCGAGTGTAGCGGTCCATAGTGATCAGACCGACCCGAGGGAGAACGGCATGAGCACTGAATACACCGTCGTTATTGAGAAGGATGAAGACGGCTATTATGTGGGGAGTGTTCCCTCCCTACAGGGCTGCCATACTCAGGGCACGTCAATTGACCAGTTGCTCGAACGGATGCAGGAGGCGATCACCCTTTGGCTTGAGGTTGAGGGGGAAGACGCGCCACGACTGCACAGCTCTTGAGCGTTGGCAAGGCTCTGATGTCTTTGCCAGCTTTCTGCTCGGCGAGCCGCAGCTCGTAGAGTTTCTGTAAATTCAGCCAGAACTCCGGACTGGTGCCGAAAAAATGGGCCAGGCGCAGGGCGGTGTCACCGGTGACTGCACGCCGCCCGTTGAGGATCTCAGTAATGCGGTTGGTGGGCACTTTGAGGTGTCGGGCGAGCGCGGCGGCGCTCATGCCGAGCTCTTTTAACTCCTCAGCCAAGTGTTCCCCTGGATGGATTGCGTCCACGGACATAATGGTGTCTCCCTAATGATAGTCAACGATCTCTACCCTCACAGGCCCTGGGGACCCGTCCGGCCACTCGAAGCAAAGCCGCCACTGGTCATTGATACGGATGCTGTACTGGCCCTTCCGGTCTCCTTTCAGGGCTTCAAAACGGATAACTCAATGCCGTTCTCGGCTTGTCAGCCGCTATGTTTCGTCTTAGCATACGGAAAAGGCAGGCGGTGGCAGCCATGACAACCCCCCGAGAAGTACGACGCGATGTATCCTCCCCGTCTTCAGTCCCGGAGACGGAATATCTGCCGGAATCGGATGGCAAACCCATGGCCGAAACCGACGTGCATCGTAGCCAGATGATCGAGCTGTTGAACTGTCTGGAGGAATATTTCCGCTCCGACCCGCGCGTCTATGTGACGGGCAATATCTTCCTCTACTTTCGCAACCCCGAGGGCGAGCGTCAGGCAATCAGTCCCGATATCTTTGTCGTCCGCGGGATCGAAAAGAAGCGCCGGCGTATCTACAACCTGGATGTCGAGCAAAAGGCCCCGGATGTCGTGCTTGAGCTGACTTCCCGCCACACCAAAGTGGAGGACTTGGGCAACAAGCGGGTCATTTATGCTGACCTGGGCGTGTCCGAGTATTTTCTTTTTGATCCTCTCGACGGCAGCCTGACGCCCCAGTTGCGCGGGTTTCGTTTGCAGGGCGGCGAATATATCCCGATGGTCGGCCCTCGTTCGTCCAGCGCAGCCTTGGGTCTGGACTTGGTGGTCGAAGACGATCAGTTGCGGCTGTACGATTCCCAGACCGGGGAGCGCCTGCGGACCCATGCCGAAGCCGAAGCCGCCCGGCGACAGGCTGAAGCCGCTCGGCAGGAAGCCGAGACCGAGACTGCGCGTCTGCGCGAAGAACTGGCGCGCCTGCGGGCGCGGCAAGGCTAGGCGGAAGAAAATGATGAATGCAGAACGATGAATGATGAACGGAAAACACCGCCTTGTCCGCCGTTCAGCGTTCATCATTCATAATTCATCCTTGCGGCCCAGGCCCTTGACCCTGCCGCCTCACAGAGGGTATGACAGGCACACATAACGGGGTGTGGCGCAGTCTGGTAGCGCACTCGCTTGGGGTGCGAGTGGTCGGCCGTTCAAATCGGCTCACCCCGATGGACAAGGCGGTTGGCTGGCCAATCGCCTTTTCTTTTTTCCGGCTTTCTGCTGAAATGCAGGCATGCACATTCTGGTGTCCAACGACGACGGTATTCACTCCGAGGGCATCCTGGCGCTCGAAGAGACGCTGAAAAGTGTCGGCGAGGTGTATACCGTGGCGCCCGACCGGGAGCGAAACGCCGTCAGCCATGCCCTGACCCTGCATCGCCCGCTGCGTATTGACGAAATCGCCCCGCGCCGCTTTGCGGTCAACGGCACGCCGACCGACTGCGTGAATCTGGCGGTCAAGGGCTTTCTGCCGGTCCGGCCGGATATGGTGGTGTCGGGCATCAACAAAGGCCCCAACCTGGGGGATGATATTACCTACTCGGGCACGGTCGCGGCGGCCATCGAGGGGGCGCTGTTGGGCATTCCATCGCTGGCCGTGTCAGTCGTCGGCCTGCGGACCGACTACCGCTTCGGTCCGGCCGCCGAGTTTGCCGCCAGCCTGGCCGCCCATGTCGCCGCCAACGGCCTGCCGGCCAACACCCTGCTGAATGTGAATGTCCCCAACCTGGACCGCTCTGAACTCAAGGGCTACCGTTTCACCCACCAAGGCAAACGTCTGTACGGCGAGAAGATCGAGGTGTGTCCCAATCCGCGCGGCAAACACTACTACTGGATCAGCGGTGACGACCTGGGCTTTGACCCCCAGGAGGGCAGCGACTGTGTTGCCGTCAACGAGGGCTATATCTCGGTCACCCCGCTGCACGTCGATCTGACCAACTACCAGGCTTTGCAAAGCATGCGGGGCACCCGGCTGCCATGGCACTAGACTACACCCAGGCCCGGCAGCGGATGGTCCAGGAGCAGTTGCTGGAGCGGGGGTTGCACGACCCGTTGGTCCTGGACGCCATGCGCCAGGTGCCGCGCCATCTGTTTGTCGAGGAGCACCTGCGGGATCGGGCCTACGAGGACCACCCGCTGCCCATCGGCGAAGACCAGACAATCTCTCAGCCGTATATGATCGCCCACATGGCTGCGGTGTTGAAACTCGCTCCCGGTGAACAGGTGCTCGAAGTCGGTACCGGCTCGGGCTATCTGACCGCCATCCTGGCCGAACAGGGCGCCGAGGTGTACTCGGTGGAAATCATCCCCAGCCTGGCCAGCCGAGCCCGACAGACCCTGCACGAGCTGGGCTATGGCAACGTGGAGGTCCATGTTGGAGACGGCAGCCTGGGCTGGCAGGCGCACGCCCCGTTCGACGCGGTGGTGATTGGCGCGGCCGCTCCAGGGCTGCCCCGGCCGCTGCTCGACCAGCTGCGCATGGGCGGACGCCTGGTCGTCCCCATGGGTGAGGAAGACCTGCAAAGCCTGGTGTGCATCTGGAAAGAGCCCGGCGGTATCCACGAGGAGTATTGCGGCGAGTGCCGCTTTGTCAAACTTCGCGGTGAGCACGGCTGGGAGTCGGCCTGAACGCCCATGCAGCAGATCTATCTGGACCATAACGCCACCACCCCGCTGCGGCCGGACGTGCTGGAAGCCATGCTGCCCTACCTGCATACCCACTTCGGCAATCCGTCCAGCGTGCATCGGACCGGGCGGCGGGCCAAGCAGGGGCTGGAAGAAGCCCGGGAGCAGATTGCGGCCTGTATTCGGGCCAAACCGGCCGAGGTCTTGTTCACCAGCGGGGGGACCGAGAGCAACAGCCTGGCGCTGGTCGGAGCGGCCCGCGCCCAGGGTCCGGCCAAGACCCATATCATCACCACCCCGGTCGAGCACTCGTCGGTCCTGGCCTGCGTCCAGGCTTTGAGCCGGGAGGGCTTCAGCCACACGCTCCTGCCGGTCGACGCCGAAGGAAGGATACGGGCCGACGATCTGGCCGCAGCCGTGCGTGACGACACCGCGCTGGTCAGCATCGGTCTGGCCAACCCCGAGCTGGGCACCCTGCAACCGATTGCGGCGTGCAGTCGGCTGACCCGCCAGCGGGGGCTTGTCCTGCACGTTGACGCGGTACAGGCGACCGGCAAGCTGGCGCTCGATATGGAGGAGCTGGGCGCGGATGTGGTGTCCCTGTCAGCCCATAAAATCTACGGCCCAAAGGGCATTGGGGCGCTCTATGTACGCCACGGCACCGGCCTTGTGCCCGTCCTGCGGGGCGGTCCGCAGGAGCGCGAAAAACGGGCCGGCACGGAAAATGTGGCCGCCGCAGTCGGCTTTGGGATTGCGGCCGTCCTGGCTCGGGACGAGCTTGCAGCGGTATCGGCCCGGCTGACCGAGCTGACCGCCCGGCTGTGGACCGGGATTCAGGCCAGCGTACCCGACGTGGTCCGCAACACACCTCGCCGGCAGTGCCTGCCCAACACCCTCAACCTCGGCTTTCCGGGCGCCTCGGGAGAGGGCTTGATGATGGGGCTTGACCTGGCCGGCATTGCCGTATCGACTGGGTCAGCCTGCGCCGCCGGCTCGGTCGAACCCTCGCACGTGCTGCTGGCGCTCGGACACGACGCCCAGACGGCCAAGAGCGCAATTCGTTTCAGCCTGGGCAGGGACACCACCCGACAGGATATTGACCGGGTCGTGGCCGTCCTGCCCGGCATCGTCGAGCGGGTCCGGGCAGCGGGGCAGACGAGCGGACGGGAATGACGACTTCACAGGAAGAGAATAGCGGTCGCTTTTTGAGAGAGAAGACATGAGCCGGACGGAAAACCCCCACCTCGCTGCCCAGGCCGCCGGCAACGATCGGCGTGTACTGGCCGCCCTGAGCGGCGGGGTCGATAGCGCGGTTGCCGCCGCCCTGCTGGTCGAGGCCGGCTATGAGGTGATCGCCATCTCCATGCTGCTGGCCGGCACGGCCGAGGGCCACGAGGGCAGCTGCTGTTCAATTGACGATTTCCAGGACGCCCGGCGGGTGGCCGAGCAGTTGGACATTCCCTACTACGTCCTCAATCTCAAAGACGCCTTTCAGAGCCGGGTGATTGACGTGTTCAGCGAGGAGTATCTACGCGGTCGGACTCCCAACCCGTGCCTGCTGTGTAACCGCGACCTCAAGTTCGACCTGCTGTGGCAGCGGGCCCGGGAGCTTGACGCCGCGTATGTGGCCACCGGTCACTACGCCCGGATTCGCTATGACGCCGACACAGCCCGCTACCAGCTGTGGCGCGGTACCGACCGGGCCAAGGACCAGTCCTATTTTCTGTTTACCCTGAGCCAGGCGCAATTGGCCCGGACCCTGTTCCCGGTCGGGCAGCTGACCAAGGCCCAGGTCCGGGACAAGGCGGATGCGCTCGGCCTGCGGGTCGCCCACAAGCCCGAGAGCCAGGACATCTGTTTTGTGCCGGACGGCAACTATGCCCGCTTTCTGGAGCAGCGCCTGTCACCCGAGCGTTTCAGACCCGGCGCGGTGGTCGATCAGACCGGACAACAGCTCGGCTCGCATGGCGGCATTCATCGCTTTACCATCGGCCAACGCCGGGGGCTGGGTATCGGCGGTCTTGCCCAGCCGGTGTACGTCTCGAACATCGACGCCCACACGGGCCGGGTGACGGTCGGCACCAAGGACCAGCTACAGACCCACGGCCTGCGCGCCAAGGATGTCAGCTGGGTCGCCGGCGACCAGAGCCAGGAACTGCAGGCCGAGGTCAAGATTCGCTACCGCCATCCGCCGGTTCCAGCTCGCATCGTGCCCGGCCCGGACGCCACGGCCACGGTCTGGTTTCAGCACACCTGTCCGGGTGTGAGCCCCGGCCAGGCGGTTGTTTTTTACGCCGGTGACCACGTCCTGGGCGGCGGGTGGATCGAGGGAGGCGTGTAAGCCATGCCGTCAGTCGCTCTCAGAATTGGCCTGACCACCCTGGGCTGCAAAGTCAACCAGTACGATACGGCAACGATTGCTGATCGGCTCAGCGCGGCCGGCCACC
The DNA here is from genome assembly GCA_011523315.1 of Candidatus Binatota bacterium. Taxonomy (GTDB): domain Bacteria; phylum Desulfobacterota; class Binatia; order Bin18; family Bin18; genus JAAXHF01. Next base: position 5,297 of record WTHE01000646.1, on the reverse strand, counting down.
GCCTGGTGCCGTTTGCCGACACGGCCGATGTGTATATCGTCAACAGCTGCACGGTCACCAATCAGGCCGACGCCGAGAGCCGCCAGCTCGCCCGTCGCGCCAAACGCCAGAATCCGGCGGCCCGGATCATCATGACCGGCTGCTACGCCCAGGTCGCGCCCCAGGCCATCGCCCGTCTGCCCGAGGTCGATTATGTGATCGGCCTCAACCGCCCGGACGATATCCTGCGGGCCGTGACCGCCGAGCTGCACCAACCCGTCGCCGTCGGCAATGTGCGCAAAGCGTCCCGTATTGAGACCTTCGGCACCCAGCCCTTACAAAACAATGACGACCCGAAGAGGTCAGCGTTGACCTTTCAGGCTCAGACCCGGGCGTTTCTGAAGATTCAGGAAGGCTGCGACCTGTTCTGCACCTTTTGTATTGTGCCCATGTCGCGCGGCAAAAGCCGCAGCGTCCCCCCGCGCCGCGTCCTTGAGCAGCTCGACCGGCTGGCCGAGCAAGGCTTTCAGGAAGTCGTCCTGACCGGTGTCCACCTCGGCGGCTATGGCGCCGACCTCGACCCGCAGCTCGACCTGAGCTGGCTGGTGGCAGCCATTGAAGAGCGCAAGCCCGTCCCCCGGGTCAGGCTCAGCTCACTCGACCCGCACGAGTTCAGCCCGGCTCTGATCGACCTCTTGACCCAGGCCCAGACCGTCTGCCCCCACCTCCATATTCCCCTCCAGTCGGGCGACGACCGCATCCTGGCCCGCATGCGTCGCCGCTATGACCGGACCCTGGCCGGCGATGTGCTGGCCCGTCTGCGAGACGCCCTGCCCCAGGCTGCGCTGGGCACCGATCTGATCGTCGGCTTCCCCGGCGAGGGCGAGCACGAGTTCAGCCACAGCTATCGGTTTCTTGAGGACAGCCCGTTTACCTATTTTCATGTCTTTCCGTACTCCGTCCGCAGCGGCACCACCGCAGCGAAGTTCACCGATAGCGTGCCCAAGCCGACCATTACCCGCCGCGCCCGTCAGGTCCGTCAGCTTGGCGCGCGCAAGAAAGCCGCGTTTGCCGCCCGGTTTGTCGGCCACACCGTGCCGGTCCTGTTCGAGCACAGCCGCGACAAGACCACCGGGCTGCTCAAGGGCTACAGCCGCAACTATCTGCGGGTGCTGGCTGCGGGCGACGACGCGTGCATGAACCGCGAACTGCCGGTCCGCCTCAGCCACCTCGACGCCGACAGCCTGCGGGGAATAATCGTTTCCCCCAACGCGCCGCAGCCGAGCCGCGAGCCCTGAGCCCATGCCGGACAACCAGCCATCGTACACCGAGTTCGAGGCCGGTTTCGGCTATCGCTTCCGCCGTCGCGAGCTGCTGAGCCTGGCCCTGACGCATCGCTCCTTGCCTCTCGAACCGGGCGCGGACACTAACGAAAAACTCGAATTCCTGGGCGATGCAGTCCTCGACCTGGCGATCAGCGATCTGCTCTTTGCGCGTTTTCCCGAGGCGCGTGAGGGCGAGCTGTCGAAAATGCGCGCTGCCCTGGTCAACGCCCGGGTGTTGGCCAAAAAAGCCGAGTCTCTGGCCTTGGGCCGCTGGCTGCGCCTGGGTCGGGGCGAAGAGCGCAGCGGCGGCCGGCACAAAGGCTCGATTCTGGCCTGTGCGTATGAGGCCGTGCTGGGCGCGGTCTACCTGGACGGCGGCTTTGGTCCGACACTCAGGCTGGTAGCCGACCACTTCGCTCCAGACCTCGAACGCAAGCCGGCCGTCGGCCAGTTTGACAGCAAGACCCGCCTGCAAGAGCTGACCCAGAAGATTTTCAAGCAGACCCCGACCTATGAGGTGGTCGAGGTCACCGGCCCCGACCATCAGAAGCGCTTTGTCAGTCAGGTCATGATTGCCGGCAAAGCCTACGGCCGGGGCGAGGGACTGCGCAAAAAAAGCGCCCACCAGGCGGCCGCCTCGCAGACCCTGGCCGAACTGCAAAACCGGTCTGACACTGGATAGGGCGGGTTTCAAACCCGCCCCGACAAGACCACCGCTCTACCCTCCGAAATCCCCCTACGCCGACGCGCCCTTCGACAGGGCTCAGGACAGGCTTTACTTTCGTCTTTTCTTCTCCTATGAATGAGCAGCACTGAGACCGCCAAGTAGCGTGCGCCGTGCGCATCACGTAACATAGTGTCTCCATGGGCGATAAATCTGCAATCGAGTGGACGGACGCAACCTGGAACCCGGTGACAGGCTGCACCAAGATCACGCGGGGCTGTGACCACTGTTACGCTGAACGCTTCTCCGAGCGTTTTCGTGGCGTTCCCGGCCACCCTTATGAGCAGGGATTCGATGTCACGCTGCGGCCCGAGCGCCTTCTCCAGCCGCTCGCGTGGAAACGACCACGCATGATCTTTGTGAATTCCATGAGTGACCTGTTCCACAAGCAGGTTCCCGAGGAATTCATTGACCAAGTGTTCGACACGATGGAAGCGGCTGAGCAGCATATTTTCCAGCTCTTGACCAAGCGCAGCTCGCGTATGAGGAACTATCTCTGTCGTCGCTATGGCGCGCGCCCGGCCCCGCAGCACATCTGGTGCGGAGTGTCCGTTGAAGACCACACGGCGACCGCCAGGGTCCGGCATCTTCAGCAGGCTCCCATCTCCACGCGCTTCCTCTCTATCGAACCGCTACTCGGCCCCATAGGAGACCTGGACCTCACCGGAATCGCTTGGGTTATCGTCGGTGGGGAGAGCGGCCCGAAGGCCCGGCCTATGCAGCCCGAGTGGGCTACTGACGTACGGGATCGGTGCGAGCGGGAGGAAATTCCCTTTTTCTTCAAGCAGTGGGGCGGACGGACACCGAAAGCAGGAGGACGTCTACTCGACGGCGTCGAGCATAGCGCGACACCCGTGTATCCTAAAGGAAGAACATCTATGCAGTTCCGTTGGCATCCTGACGAGCCTCCGCCTCCCCTTGAGGAGCACAGCAAAGCCAAACTCAGGGTCTTGCGCAGTTACCTGCGCGCGTATTTCGATAGACTGAACATCAAGCCAGCACGCGACGAGTTCAAACTCGACCTGATTGATGGCTTTGCCGGTGGCGGCATATTTCAGGATGGTGATGAGATCGTATCCGGTACGCCTCTGATAATGCTTGAGGAATCCCAAGCCGCAGTAGAGCGGCTGAGTCGTGCTCGCACCAAGCCGTTACGCTTCGATTTTAAGCACTATTTTGTCGAGAAGGACGCCGCCCATACCGATCATCTCCGAAAAGTCTTGAGCGAGCGCGGTTACCAAGACGATGACGAGCAAATCGTTGTCCGTCACAGTCGCTTCGAGGACACGGTGGACGACATTATTGCTGAGGTGCGCCGCCGTCAGCCAATCGCCGGGCGCTCGATTTTCCTACTGGACCAATGCGGCTATTCAAAGGTGGAAATGGCTCTGGTTGCCCGAATCTTCCGGGAATGGCCGGCCGCTGAGGTCATTCTGACCTTTGCCGCAGACATCCTGATACACCTGCTTTCGGAGAGACCGGCCGTTGTCCAGGCCGTCGAACCGCTGGGTCTGACACAACCACAAATACGTGACTTGATCCAGCTCAGGAACGGCGACGGCGGCCGGGCACTCGTGCAAAGGGTGATGAGAGAACATATTCGGAACGTCACACGCGCGGACTACGATACGCCCTTTTTCATTCGGCCCAGGGACTCGCGTCGCGCCCTATGGTTCCTTCATCTATCGCGGCATCTCACAGCGCGAGATGTCATGATCCAATGCCACTGGACCAATTCCAATACCTTCGAGCATTATGGCTCCGGCGACTTCAACATGCTCGGCTGGGAGGCCCTGGAATCGAAGACCCTGCCGCTATTTCATTTTGGAGGACTGGACGCCGAAGCAATGCACAAGCAACTGCTCAACTCGATGCCCAGAGAACTGTTCAGTTTGGCATCCGAAGTACCGATCACCGTAGACACGATGCGACATATGTTGGCGAACAGGACTGCTGCCCCGTTTTCGGATCTCGACGAGATCGTCCTACAACTTTCCCGAGAACGGGAAATCGAAATTTTGAGTCCTGAAGGGAAGGTCCGCTCGCGCACTCTGAAGCGGTTGAGACCCACCGACCGAATTGCGTTTCCCGCACAGCCATTACTGCCGGGAACTTCACGCCGACGCTGACTTTCTCCATGCAGACGAAAATGTCTGACAGGCGACTGTGAAAGCAACTGGCGGAGTTGTGTCTATAGGACCAATTATGGAATAGGCCCGAATCATTCTCGCAGGAGAAAAATTATGACTGCCAAGGCTACCAAGCGCATCGTATGCCTCGCCAACTCCCGCAAGCTGAGCGGCCGCTGTATAGCTGGCAAGGAAATTCAAGACGATGGGCGGGGTGGGGATTGGATTCGCCCCGTAAGCGACCGGGACAGTCAGGAAGTGTCGGAGTGGGAGCGGCAGTACGAGGACGGGAGTGATCCCTGCATTCTCGATGTTATTGACGTGCCTGTTCTCAAGGCGCAACCAAAGGACTATCAGCAAGAGAATTGGCTGCTTGACCCAGAATATTACTGGCAAAAGATTCACAGTGTCACTACGAATGAACTGACGCAATTCATTGATCCGGCAGCGCCGCTTTGGATTAACCAGCGTAGTTCCGCTCACGGGCGGCGGTCATCGCTGACGCCCTTACCCGTCAAGCGCAGAAAGTTGCCTATATTGTCGAAAAACCCCATGCCAGAGCCAACCAGCGGGAGGGCATACGTTGAAAATATATACCCTTGGCTTCACGAAAAAATCCGCTGCCACCTTCTTTGGACTGCTGCGTGAGTCCGGCGCAAAACGTTTGGTTGATGTCCGACTGAACAATGTCTCCCAACTGGCGGGCTTCGCCAAAAAAGATGACCTCGCATACTTTCTGAAAAAAATTTGTCGGATGAAGTACGTCCATATACCGGACCTTGCCCCCACCCAAGAGATGCTGGACGCCTATCGTAAGTAGCACAAGGACTGGGAAACATATGAGCGCCAGTTTTTGGCCCTTATGGATGCGCGTCGCATCGGCAAGAAGGGGATAAAAAGGACGCTCTCCAACGGATGCCTGTTATGCAGTGAGGACAAGCCCGAACACTGCCACCGCCGGCTGGTTGCCGAATATCTCGAAAGGCAATGGGGCAATGTTGAAATTGTCCATCTGGGGTAATCGATAGCCCGGCTTGTCGGATTACGCTACGCTAATCCGCCTTACGGGACTGGCCTGTGCATACGAGGCCGTGCTGGGCGCGGTCTACCTGGACGGCGGCTTTGGTCCGACACTCAGGC
>WTHE01000734.1 GCA_011523315.1 Candidatus Binatota bacterium | reverse complement strand
CCTGGTCGGTCTCGAAAATATCGACGGGGGGGACGTAGGTCCGGCCCGGGCGGGTGTGTTCTTCGGTTTGGATTTCCTGTTTCTGCTGGGTGGTCAGTTCGTGTTCCGCCATCGGGATATCCTCCTCATTGTGCGTGGTTGGCGTCAGGGCGCGGCTCAGGCTGCCCGGACGGCAATCTGACGCGGTTTGGCTTCGGCCCGTTTGGGAATGCGGAGGGTCAGCATGCCCTGTTTGTACGCGGCCTCGGCCTGCTCGAGGGCCAGGTCGGTCGGAAACTGAAACGAGCGGGAGAACTGGCCCATGCCGCGTTCGCGCCGATGGTAGCTGGCGTTGGGAGCGGCCGAGGGGTCACGCTTGCCGCTCAGGGTCAGGGTCCGGCCCTGGCTCTCGATAGTGATGTCTTCGGGCGCCACGCCGGGCACCTCGAAGCGGACGACATAGTTGCCCTCGGCGTCTTGCAGGACGTTGACGGGCGGGAAGACGCCCCGTCCCGACAGGTCCATGTCAAAGCCGCGGGGGTTTTCAAACACGCGGTCAAACTCGCGCTGTAAGCGCATGAGAGCGTTCAGCGGGTCGCGTTCGGGTGAGAATCGGAAGAATGCCATGGGAAACTCCTTTCTTACTGTGAGTGATGCCTGTGTCTCTCTGTGCGGGGCTGGTCCCCGCTGTTGCTGCACCAAAGGTAAGGGCGGCCGGAGCGAGGTCAAGGCGGGCAAAAAATTTTTTTGTCGGTTCGGCAAACCCGGCTGACCCACCTTGCGATTTTGTCACCGGGCTTTTAGAAAAAAGGGGTATGACAGAGGAGACCGCTATGCCGCAGCCCCTGGTTCGTTACTCCACCCAGCACGGGATTGCCCTGATCGAATTTGATAATCCGCCGGCCAACACCTACTCGTACGAAATGATGACCGAGCTGGACCAGGCCATTCTACGAGCCCGGTTTGACGATGAGATTTACGTCCTGCTGCTGCGCGGGGTGGGGGATAAGTTCTTTTCGGCCGGGGCCGACATCGAGATGCTCAACCGGGTGTCGCCCCAGTTCAAGTATAACTTTTGCCTGCACGCCAACGAGACGCTGAACCGCCTGGAACGGACGCCCAAGCTGGTTATTGCCGCGCTCAACGGCCACGCCGTGGGCGGTGGGCTGGAGATTGCCATGGCCTGCGACCTGCGTCTGGCCCGGCGTGACGCGGGGCAGATCGGCCTGCCCGAAATTGCGCTGGGCGTCCTGCCCGGCACCGGCGGCTCGCAGCGCCTGACCCGCCATATCGGCAAAGCCCGGGCCTTGGAACTCATGGCCACCGGGCGCAGGATCTCGTTTGAAGAGGCTCAGGAGCTGGGGCTGGTGCACGATATCTTTGATGCTCAGGGCTACTTTGACCAGGTGCTGGCCTATGCCCGGCAGTTCACCCCGCCCAATAAGGCCAGCAAGGCGGTCGGACGGATCAAGCTGGCCGTGCAGGCCGGGGCCGAGATGCCCCTGTTTGAGGCGCTGAGCCTGGAGCAGGAGCTGCAGGCCGGCCTGTTTTCGAGCGCGGACGGCCAAGAGGGTCTGCGGTCGTATGTGACCAAGAGTATGCCGCAGTTCAAGGGCGCGTGAGCGGGCGCGGAGCGGCTCGCGAGGAGTAGGCGATGGCAACACGGATGCAGACGTTCGACGACTGGATGGACCTGTTCAAAGGCTGGCAAAAAGACATTGGGCTGGATGTCGGCGAGCTGGGCGACTATCAGTGGCAGATCAAGTTCGGCGAGCTGGAACAGTCCGAGATCGAGTTCGGGGCCTACGCCGGACACACCAAATGGGAAACCCTCATCGAGGTGCCCGACCAGCGGATTCGGGACGCCCTGCTCAACCTGATCCGGGTCCAGGGCGATACCGAGTTTGCCTCGACCGAGCAGCAGCGTGAGCTGTTCGACACCGCGCCGTCGGACTTTGACCGCCACAGCCTGGCCCGCATCATCTGCGAAGAGACGCGCCACGGCTGGCAGATGGCCTATCTGCTGGTGACGTATTTCGGCACCAGCGGCAAGGTCGAGGCGCAGAAGCTGCTGGAGCGGCGGGCGTTCAAGAAGACGCGCCTGCTGGGGGCGTTTAACGAAGACATCCGCAACTGGCTGGACATGTACGCCTTTACCGAATTCATTGACCGGGACGGCAAGTATCAGCTCAAGATGGAGAGTTTTTCGGCCTTTGCGCCGTTTGCGCGCAGCATGGGGCCGATGCTCAAGGAAGAGCAGTTTCATCTCGGTACCGGCCACAACGGTCTCAAGCGCATCCTGCGCGCCCAGAAAATTCCGGTTGCCCTCATCCAGAAGTACTTCAACAAATGGATTCCGGCAGCCTACGACTTGTTTGGCACCGACCACTCCTCGTCCGCCCAGTGGGCCTACGCCTGGGGGGTCAAGGGCCGTTTTGACGAAAACACCGCAGCCGAGCCGGCCGACCCGGAGCGGCTCAACGAGCACGCCCGCCAGCTGTTCTACCAGGAGTGCCTGGGGCTGATTGACAACCTCAACCTGCTGGTGGCCGAGGACCAGCCCAGGCTGTATATGCCGGCGGTCAGCTTTGGGCGGCGGATCGGCGCGTATGCCGACCAGCCGTACAGCGTTCAGGGCGAGTTGCTGAGTCCCGAGGCGTATGCCCGGCACTGCGAAGAGGTCTTGCCGACGGCTGCGGACGGCGATCTCATCCAAGACCTGACGCGAGACTCGGACTGGATCGAGCCCAAAAAAGCCGGGCTGGAGGCCTGAGGACCATGGCCGTCCCGGATATTCCCGAACGCCTGAACGCGGCCACGGTCTTTATTGACGCCCATCTCGCCGAGGGGCGTGGGCAGCGGATCGCCCTGCGTTGGCGCGACCGGACGATCAGCTACGCCGAGCTGGCGGCCAAGGTCAATCAGACCGGCAACGCGCTGCGGCGCCTCGGCGTACGAGCCGAGGAGCGGGTGCTGCTGGTCGCCCTGGATTCGCCGGCCTTTGCCTACGGCTTTTGGGGTGCGCTCAAGATCGGGGCGGTGCCGGTGCCGGTCAACACGGCGCTGCGCGCCGAGGACTACGCCTATCTGCTCGACGACAGCCGGGCGAGTACGCTGATTGTCTCGGCCGAGCTGTGGCCGACCCTGGCCCCGGTAGTCCAGGCACGCCCGGTTTCCAGCATTATTATCGGCGCGGCCCAGCCGGGCGGCGTGGCCTTTGACGACTGGATCGCCTCCGAAGCCTCGGAGCTGGAGCCGCACCCCAGCCACCGCGATGACGCCGCCCTGTGGCTGTACAGCTCGGGCTCAACCGGCCTGCCCAAGGGCGTCGTTCATCAGCACCGGAATCTGGTCTACTGCGCGGATACCTACGCCCGTGAGGTCTTGGCCATCGGTCCGGACGATGTCAGCCTGGCCGCGCCGCGCCTGTTTTTCGCCTACGGGCTGGGCGGTGGCATGAATTTCGCCCTGCGGGTCGGCGCGACGGCCGCGCTGGTATCCGAGCGACCGACTCCGGACGGTATGTTTCGGGCTATCAGTGAGTACAGACCAAGCCTCTTTTTCGGCGTACCGACCCTGTATGCCTCCATGCTGCAAATCCCGGACGTTGAGAGTCGCTACGACCTGTCCAGCCTGCGGTTGTGCGTCTCGGCCGGCGAGCCGCTGCCCGGCGAGCTGTTCACCCGCTGGAAGGCGCGCTTTGGCCTGGAAATTCTGGATGGCATCGGCACGACCGAAGCCCTGCACATTTTTCTGTCAAACCGCGCCGGCCACGTCCGTCCGGGCAGTTCGGGCCTGCCGGTCGAGGGCTATGAGCTGCGGGTGGCCGATGAGGCCGGACAGCCGCTTGCCCAGGGACAGATGGGCGATCTGCTGGTGGCCGGCGGCAGCCTGACCTCCGGCTACTGGCGCAAGCGGGAGACCACCCAGCGGGCGCTGTACGGCAGGTGGCTGCGAACCGGAGATACCTATTACCAGGACGACGACGGCTATTACTGGTACTGCGGCCGGGCCGACGACATGCTGAAGGTCTCGGGCCAGTGGGTGTCGCCGGCCGAGGTCGAAGGGCTGTTGTTCGAGCATGAGGCCGTGCTGGAGGCGGCGGTGGTTGGCTGGCAGGATGCCGAACGCCTGACCAAGCCCAAAGCCTTTGTGGTACTCAAAGACGGATACCGGCCGTCGCCCGAGCTGGCCGCTGAACTCCAGGCTTTTGTCAAAGCCCGGACCTTGCCGCATAAATATCCGCGCCGGGTCGAGTTTGTGGCCGAGCTGCCAAAGACGACGACCGGGAAAATCCAGCGCTACAAACTGCGTGCCCAGAATGATGACTGAAAAACGACGCAGTGGCGTGAGCCTGAGACGACCGGGGCCGGTCGCCGGTCGGGTGCTTGGCCTGACCGGGGTGTGGCTGGTCGGCCTGGCGCTGACGGGAGCGACGGTGCTCGGCCAGGGACGTGGGCTGACGCCCCAGGAGCGTCAGCAGACCCTGGCCCAGGCCGCGCTGATCGTGGCCGACAGAATGTACCGGGGCGGCCAGGTCGAGCGCGCCATGGAGCATTGGCGCGAAGCCCTGCGCTATGATCCGAATCTGGTCCAGGCTCACTATCTGCTCGGTCTGAGCCTGCGCGATCAGGGCAAGCCGGAAGAGGCGCTCACGCATTTGCGGACGACGACCAGACTCGACCCGGACAACGCTACCGCCTTTGCCGACCTGGGCGACACCCTGCACGAACAGGGCGATACGGACGGCGCCCTACAGGCCTATGGCACGGCTCTGCAGTTGGCGCCCGAGTCCGCCGCACTGCACAGCAACTATGGCTACCTGCTGGTGCAAAAAGGCGATATCGACGGGGCGGTCGCGGCCTGGCGGAGCGCGGTCCGCCTGGAGCCGGACTATCCTCCCCCCTACGCTAATCTGGGTGAAGCGCTGGCCGACCAGGGACAGCGCCAGGACGCCATTGCGGCCTATCAGACCTTTTTGGAACTCGCCCCCTACGCGCCACATGCCGAGGAGGTCGGCCAACGCCTGGAAGCCCTGCTCCAGGATACGGGTCAGACACCCGCCGCCGGGGCACACGATGCCGCCGCACCCGACGACACCGGGACACCTGCCACCACCACATCCGATGTAGGGGCAGCCGGCCGGTCGCCTCTACCGGGCGCAGCGCCATGATCCACGACCTCAGGCCCTATTCTGATTACAAAGATTCGGGCATGCCGTGGCTAGGAAAGGTGCCAGATAGACCGAACACCTCCGATGATGTCGAAATTCCTTATCTCAAAGCACAGCATGTCCAGTGGTCTCACGTTCGGACAACAGACGCCCCGGATCGGCTGTGGACAGCAGAGGGAGAATCTGGAAAGACTGATCGGGTATGAGACTCAACAGCCCACTCAGATATCCGGGAGGAAAAGCGTCACTCACGACTTTTCTCGCACGGACCATTGTGTTGAACGACCTCTTCGGCTGCTCATACTTCGAACCCTTTGCCGGTGGCGCGGGAACTTCTGATCGTACCGTCTCACGTGACGATTCCTGATCCTGTTGTCTCAATTGAGAGGCGTGAAGAAACCTCCACGTTTGCTCAGGAGGGAGGATTCTATGAATAGCGAGAAGATCATCCCTATGGAAGTTTCGGAACTGATGTTCGATCTGAAGAATCCTCGGCTTCCTGAGTTCGACCTGACCGAGAATTCCACAGAAGCCGACGTGATAGAGGTCCTATGGGAAGCGATGGACGTAGAAGAACTGGTAATGTCTATCGCCGCTAGTGGATTTTTTCGCCACGAGCCTTTGATCGTCGCGCGGGAGAATGGAAAAAACATTGTTATCGAGGGCAATCGCCGCCTTGCTGCGGTTAAAGTCCTCCTGGAACCCTCAATTGCCAAAGACTTGAAAGCAAACGTTCCTGCTATCACGAAAGAAGCTAAGGACGCGCTCAAAGAGCTTCCTACAGTGTCTGGGACACGCAAAGACGCGTGGCGTTATCACGGTTTCAGACAAATAAATGGTCCAGCGAAATGGAGTAGCTACGCCAAGTCTCGATACATTGCCAACGTGCATAGAAAATTCGGCGTCAGACTCGAAGATATCGCGAAACAGATTGGTGATACTCACAGGACAGTCCAGAGACTGTTTCGGGGTTTTATGGTCATTGAGCAAGCTGAACGGCTGAAGGTATTTAATCGCAAAGATCGCTGGTGGAACCGTTTCGCGTTCTCGCATCTCTATACTGGCTTAGGCTACCCAGGCATCAGTGCCTTCATTGGCTTGCGGACGGAAAACGACGAAGACCCAGAACCGATCCCTCCCGAAAAGAAAGAAGAACTCCGTGAGCTTTGCCTCTGGATGTACGGCAGTAAGAGGGAAGAAACGCCTCCTATTATCGAAATGCAGAACCCGCACCTTCGGCAACTTGATGCGGTTGTGAGCAACAGAGAGGCTCTCGCCGCCCTGCGTGAAGGAGCTGGTCTTTAGGTGGCCTACGAAGTGAGTCGTCCGTCGGCCGCGGTCTTCGAGGAGGCTCTGCTTGTGGCGAAACGGAACCTCCCGAGAGTACACAGCCTGCTCTCCACGGCTTAGGCTGGCTCTGAGGAACTGCTCAGAACTGCTGGGACGGTGGCGGTTTTGGCAGATGACCTCTACGAGGAAATGAGCCGCAAGCACAGCCCCGACAAGAAGAAACGCATCGTGGAGGGCGATTGATGTTCAAGTGGCCGGGGGCACCGTCTGCCCGCGCATCTGAACACGAGCTTGCCGACTACGCCGAGTTAATTTGCTGGCAGCAAGGCAGCACATCGAGTACGGCCCTGTCCAGGCTACTCGGTAGACTTGAGGACAACGACTACTCTGGCGGTGTACCGGAAGAGGAAACGATAGATACGGACGTTGAAGAATCCTACACCGAGATTGAACAGCGCGTGATAGCGTGCAGAGATGGCTATCCGTTCAAGATTATGAAGCCGGGCTATACGCTTCGAGCCAGCCAGGAAGGCGAGAACCACAAGCATCTTATTTATAAATATCTACTCCTAGCGACCCGGCTGCACATGGACAATAACCGATGTCACGCAGATATCGACGGTGCGCTCCTCTTGGAGGAGCTCTCCGCGGAGGTAGCCCGGGAATACCTGGGTGCCCGCGCTGAGAGTCTTGTCTTCGGCACTGCTGCGGAGGAGAGCGGTTTCCGAGAAAAGATTGACGAACTTTGCAAGCAGATGAAAGAGGGGGACGGCTTCGTGAGCCGAGTCAGGACTCCACCACGTGAGCAAGATGGCAAACTAGATGTTGTCGGGTGGAAACACTTTACCGACAATCTACCAGGAAAACTTATTGCTTTTGGCCAATGTAAGACAGGAACCAACTACAAGAGCACACTCACCCAGCTCCAGCCCGATTCATTCTGCAGAAAATGGCTACAATCACCCCTGGTGATCAATCCCGTCCGCATGTTTTTCGTTTCAGAGGCTCTGCCTCGGAGCGATTGGTATAATGTCTCAAGCGATGCTGGTTTGCTGTTCGACCGCTGCCGGATTGTCGATTTTTGCGACAACATTAGCACGGAGATATTGGCGAAGGTGACAGCCTGGACAGCGGCGGCGGCTGAGGCGACCGAATTGCCTAGTCCATAACATCTAGAGGATATATGGCAGGAGAAAGACGAGGTAAGGGAGATAAGGTGAAGGGTGCCACATTCGATTCGGGCGGCGGAACGGTAGACAAATGAGCAGATAGAACGTCGTTCATTTAGAGATTTTTCGGAGCTTTGGGCAGTGCCGGGTCCAGATAATCCCACGGCTGGGCGCTGTCCGTCCAAATATCGCCCAGCGGCCTGACCCAGCTGGGGTCATCCAGGCTGCTGGCCTTGATGCCGCAAAAGTCCGGATTGGCCGAGCCGCCGGCGAACAGCTGGCAGCCACAGATGGCGCAGAATTCGCGCCACACGGTGTTTCCGCTATCGGCGGGCGTGGTATGCCGCTTGGGCGTGCCGCGCTGAAACGTCACTGCGGCGCGTTGAACGGCCAGCACGATGGCAAAGCCGCTGCCGCTGTTGCGCTGGCAGTCGCGACAGTGGCACTGGACAGTCGCCACGGGTTCCATCGCACACGTGTAGCGGATGGCGCCACACAAACAACCGCCGGAGAAGGGTGCAGGCATAAAACGATCTCCTGATCAGCGGGCGTGGAGGGTGACCTGGACGCCGCTGCTGGGCCGCAGGGTAAAAATGGGGTCCGGCTCGATGTGCTGGCCGGGGACGAGCTGGAGGCGATAGCGCTGGACGACCATGGCGATAATCAGCTGGGCTTCCATGAGCGCAAACTCGTTGCCGATACACTGACGCGGCCCGCCTCCGAACGGAAAATACGCGTAGCGGGGACGTTCAGCAACCCGCTCGGGCGTGAAACGTTCGGGCTCAAAGCCTTCGGGGTTGTCCCAAAACGCGGGATGCCGGTGGGTGACATACGGGCTCAGGACCATCAGCGCGCCGGCCGGGATGGGATAGCCGTCAATCGTGTCGTCGCCAGCGATGCCGCGCGACATGCCCCAGGCCGGGGGATACAGCCGCAGGGTCTCTTGAATGACCATCCTGGTGTAGGACAGCCGTGGGATATCCTCCACAGTCGGGGTGCGACCGCCGAGGACGGCGTCAACCTCAGCCTCGACCTGACGCTCGACGTAGGGATGCTTGGACAACAGATACCACACCCAGGCCAGGGTCACGGCGGTGGTTTCATGGCCGGCGCCCAGAAAGGTGCCAACCTCGTCCCGAATTTGCCGGTCGTTCAGCCCCTGGCCGGTCTCTTCGTCGCGGGCGGCGATCAGCATCGACAGCAGGTCGCCCGAGTCGGTATCGGCCTGACGGTGCTCGGCAATCAGACGGTAGGAGACGCTGTCGATCGTGGCAATCGCCGTATGGAATCGGCGGTTGCGGGGAGTAGGCACGGATTCGGGCCAGGACAGGGGGTGCCGGAAGCGATGGTTGAAGTGCTCGAAGATACGTGTCACCGCCCGACCCATCTCATCGCTGTCGGTGCCGATATCGGTGCTGAACAGGGCTCTGCCGACAATGCTCAGGGTGACACGCTGCATCTCCCGGCTGACATCAAGAGCCTGGCCGCGCTCGGCGAGCGGCGCCCAGCGCGCCAGCATGGCCTGGGTCGCTTCGGTCATGTTGGTAGCAAAACCGGCCAGCCGCTGGCGGTGAAAAGCCGGCTGGGACAGGCGTCGGCTGCGTCGCCACACCTCGCCGTCGCTGGTCAGCAGGCCCTCGCCGGTCAGTGGTTTCAGCATATCGTTAAAGCGATTCTTTTTGGGATAATTGCGCACCTTGTCCTGGAGGACGTGCTTGACGTAGTCGGGATGGACAACGAAATAGCTCGAATACGAGCCCCGGCCGAAGTGCACGATGTCGCCGTACTGACGGGCGGTGTCCATATAAAAGCTCAGCAGGTCGCGGGGTGAGCCAAAGGCCAGGAAAGACACCAGGTCGCGGAATCGAACCGGCGGTCCGGGGATGGTTTTTAGCGGCTCACTCAGCCTAGTCTGAGCCGGCGCCTCAATCGTCTGAGCGTCTGATGGCATGCGAAGCCTCCTACACAGTCGTGTGCGGTCAGCGTATCAAAAAATGGGCTCCTGATCAGCGGGCGTGGAGAGTCACCTGGACGCCGCTGCTGGGCCGCAGGGTCGCAATCGGGTCCGGCTCGATGTGCTGGCCGGGTACGAGCTGGAGGCGGTATCTTTGGACAACCATGGCGATAATCAGCTGGGCTTCCATGAGCGCGAACTCGTTGCCGATACACTGGCGGGGGCCGCCCCCGAACGGAAAATACGCATAGCGGGGACGCTCAGCGACCCGCTCGGGCGCGAAACGTTCGGGCTCAAAGCCTTCGGGGTTGTCCCAAAACGCGGGGTGGCGGTGGGTGACATACGGGCTCAGGACCATCAGCGCGCCGGCCGGGATCGGGTAGCCGTCAATGTCATCGTTATCAGCGATACCGCGCGACAGCGCCCAGGCTGGGGGATACAGCCGCAGGGTCTCTTGGATGACCATCCTGGTGTAGCGCAGTCGCGGGATGTCCTCGACGGTCGGGGTACGACCGCCGAGGACTTCATCGAGCTCGGCGTGAACCTGACGTTCGATGTGGGGATGTTTGGACAACAGATACCACACCCAGCTCAGGGTCACGGCGGTGGTTTCATGACCAGCCGCAAGAAAGGTGCCGACCTCGTCCCGAAGTTGCCGGTCGCTCAGCCCCTGGCCGGTCTCTTCGTCGCGGGCGGCGATCAGCATCGACAGCAGGTCGCCCGAGTCGGTGTCGGCCCGGCGGTGCTCGGCAATCAGGCGATATGAGAGCCGGTCGATTGTGGCAATCGCTGTGTGGAAGCGGCGGTTGCGAGGAGTGGGAACAGAGTCGGGCCAGGACAGGAGATGCCTGAAGCGATGGTTGAAGTGCTCAAAAATTACCGTCAGCGCCCGACCCATCTCATCGCTGTCAGCGCCGATATCGGCGCTGAACAGGGCTCTGCCGACAATGCTCAGGGTGACACGCCGCATCTCCTGGCTGACATCAAGAGCCTGGCCGCGTTCGGCGAGCGGCGCCCAGCGCGCCAGCATGGCCTGGGTCGCTTCGGTCATGCCCGTGGCAAAGCCGGCCAGCCGCTGGCGGTGAAAGGCCGGCTGGGCCAGGCGGCGGCGGTACCGCCACGCCTCGCCGTCGCTGGTCAGCAGACCCTCGCCGGCCAGCGGTTTGAGCATGTCGTTAAAGCGATTCTTTTTGGGATAATTGTGCAGATTGTCCTGAAGGACATGCTTGACGTAGTCGGGATGGGCAACGAAACAGATCGAATACAAGCCCCGGCCGAAGTGTACGATATCACCGTACCGGCGCGTGGCGTCCATATAAAAGCTCAGCAGATCGCGGGGCGAGCCAAAGGCCAGAAAAGACACCAGAGTGCGGAACCGAACGGGTGGGCCGGGAATGGTTTTTGAAGGGCGCCTCAGCCTGGGCTGGGCTGAGCCGGTGTCAGTCTGAGCGTGCATACGCAGCCTCCCGAAAGTGGTGCAGCGCCTCGTGTC
>WTHE01000125.1 GCA_011523315.1 Candidatus Binatota bacterium | reverse complement strand
CCCTTGCCCCGCGCCGGACCGCGCCGCGCTAAGCGGCGCTCGACGCAGTGGCTGGACAGCGGACCCGCTCCGAGCCCGGTCCGGCGCAGATCGACGCCATTCGACGATTTCAGAGAAATTGACATAATCTTTTCACAACGAAAGGCGTCAATATCATAAGAATGACATATTGAACTGGTAAACTATGGCCTATGTGGCGCAGAAAGTCAGAACCGGGGGGTGAACATGCAATAGATTCGTGCGGGGCGATGCCGGTTGTCACACGGCAACGGCCCGGCATGGCCGCGCCCCCTGATTCGATAACCCAAATCGCCCTGGCCAGCCCCCTGTGCGCGCAAGCGTCCAACCCGGGAGCCCTGGTTTCACTCAGCATGAACCACCTCACTCCACGTGGAACGGGGGGCGGCCAGGCTTGTCCATATAGGGAAACCGCCATTGCGCGCAAAAATCCGCCCCGGAGACGCAAGGCCGCGCGCCATGAAGACCCTCATCAAACTTGCCCAAAACGCCGCCAGCCAGGTCATGCTCGACTCCGCCCGCGCAGAAACCAATCAAAACGCCGCTGCGCCCGGCCCCCGCGCAAGGACCGGACCGCGGGACCGTCAGCTGAAGCCGGACCGTTCGCGCAGGCGCCAACGCCGTCCCCTCTGGAAGAACGATGAACCGTCCGGCTAAGACGCCCGCCCTCTGCCCCCTGCTTCTCGTCGCCGTCCTCCTCCTTCTGCCAACCGCGCTTCTGGCGAACGACGACGGCCGGTCGAAAAATAGGGCCGCCGGGCCTGCGTCACATGAACCCACACAGCCTCCCCCGCCCGTAATCGGCGAGGAACCAGCCCTCAAGCGCCATCTCCAACAGCATGACATCGAAGCGGGCCGCTACACGCTTGAAGAGATAGTTGAACACGGCAGAGATATCTTCACCGCCAGCTTCAACACGCTCGACGGCGCCGGCCGCCCTGGGCAGACCGGCACAGGGTCGCCGCGGCCGCGGCGGACGATGCCGGACAACTTCAACCGTATCTCCGCGCCCGACGCCAACGCCTGCAGCGGTTGTCACAACCTGCCCGCGGTTGGCGGGGGCGGAGACAACGCGGCCAATGTCTTCGTGCTGGCCCAGGCCGAGCCATTCGTCGACTTCAAAGAGGGCGGCACGCTGCGCACCGTCGGCAACGAACGCAACACGCCATCCCTGTTCGGCGCCGGCTTTATTGAGCTTCTTGCCCGCGAAATGACCGTTGACCTCCACGAGCAACGCCGGCTGGCCCTCGCCTTGGCGGGGGGTCGCGGCCGCCCCGTCACACTGCAGCTGATCACCAAAGGCGTGCGCTTCGGCTCGCTTACCGCCATGCCCGACGGCTCGGTTGACGCGACGGGCGTTCAGGGCGTTGACCCCGATCTCGTCATCCGTCCCTTCCATCAGAAAGGCGTCGCTGTGTCGCTGCGCGAATTCTCCAATCGCGCCCTCTTGCACCACCATGGCATGCTCTCGGCCGAAATGAGCGGCCCCGGCCAGGACCCGGACGGCGACGGCTACTTCAACGAGATCACCGCCGGCGACGTGACGGCCGTCGTCGTCTTCCAGGCGACCCTCCACGCGCCCGCGCAGATCGAGCCCGCGACGCAGTACGAAAGAGACGCTGTCGCCCGCGGACGCAGTCTGTTCGACGAAATTCTGTGCTCACAGTGCCACGTCCCCGCCCTGCCCCTGGCCAGCCTCCAGTTCAGCGAACCCGGACCGTTCAACCCCGCCGACATGACGCAAGCCGCGGATGTCAACGCGCCGTACCGCTTCGATCTCTCCCCCTTCATCGGCGACCTCGTCCAGGACGACAAGGGCAACTTCCTCATCCCCGCCTTCACCGATCTCAAACGGCACGACATGGGCGAAATCCTCAACAACGAAACGCTCGTCCAGGCCGGCGTGCCCACCCAAACCTGGCTGACCAGAAAACTGTGGGGCTTCGCCTCCGAACCCCCCTTCCTGCACCATGGCCGCGCCACCCTGATCTCCGAGGCGATCCTCGCCCACGGCGGCGAGGCGGAAGGCCAGCGCCAGGCCTTTGTCAACCTGACCTATGCCCAACAAAACGATCTCCTCGAGTTTCTGCTTACTCTGCGCATCGAGGACGATTAGCAAGCCCCATCCGTCCCGGCGTGGCCGGTCGCAACCCCGACGGCCGGATAAGCCATCACCTGAAAGCGGAAAAAGGATGAGCCGCGTTTCCAGCGAAACCGCCGTCTTTCCTGCCGTCGGGATAGCCTGCGGCCGCTCCT
>WTHE01000686.1:5449-11089 GCA_011523315.1 Candidatus Binatota bacterium | reverse complement strand
GGTCGCGTTTCTCGCCCCGGTCACTCCGGTACGTACTCTCCGAAGCAATCTCCAGGACGAAGCCCGGCGCCTTCGGCTCCTCCCACAGCCGATACGACGAGCGAAGGTGCTTCGGCGTCCCAAACACCACCGTGAGGTCCGGTGATACCGTCTTCTTGGGATCGTCCTGCTGGTAATACACAAGCAGGTTGCCCACGGCGTACACGTCTTCACGGTCCTGGTAGTAACGGTCCAGGGCGGAACTGACGTAGAGGATCGGCCAGAACTGGGATTCGTTTTCAGCCATGGGCAGCCCGTCCGAGTCCGGATAGTCGATAGGTTCGGGAATAACAGCCGTGCGCGCCATGTGCGTGTCCTTTCCCATTGGCGTCATCCATCTTCGCAGTCGTCTGTCTCTGCATTGAACCGCATCCGTCGGCATTTGACCTGCTGGTTGCTCCTTCACCATTCAATCATCCAATTCGACAACGTAGTCGCCGACGACGAACTTGACGACGTACCCGACAGCGGGGGCATACCAATAGGAGACCTCACCGAGACCTTCGTAGCTGGCGGCCGTGATGTCGACGCGAAAAGCCATGAACGTGCCCGCCGCTACCGTGACCTCCTCGTAGGCCGTCACTTGCCGCTCTTCCCACTGCTCGTATTCGTCCTGGCCCTCTCGAACAATGTGGGTCGCCCGCCAGGCCTTGCCAACCTCCATGGGGAACGAATAAAAGCCGCTGTCGGGTTCGTATTCTGTTCTGACGCCGTGCAGGTCCCTCACAACGACGTTGCCGGTTTGCGCGTCCAACAGATTGATTCCGTCATGGTTGTTCGCCGGATCGGAAAAATGTCTGGTCTCGCTTAACACCAGCACTTCCCGCCCACGATACGCCTGCGTGCCTGTGATGGTGTGTGTCTGTGTCCCAAGGCCAGCATCGGGGCTGTCTACGGCGAAAGTCCAGGAGGTGCCTGTGTCGTGTCTGGGAAATCCCTGCACAACGCGTCCGTTTCCCGCGTCGTCATCACAACCAGCCAGTAACAGCATGACGGCCGAAATCAACACAAATCCCACAGCGTACTGTCGCGCTGTCCTCATATCTTCCCCCCTCTGGTCGTCTACGTCGACGGCGAGCGTATCGGCGAACTTGCGAAGGTCTATTTAATTCCGGGTACAAACCTCGCGATGCCTCCTTCAACTATGGAGCCCCTTGGTGGAGGGCTTGCAAAGCCTCTCGGACACGTTCTTGCGGGTTGAGCTTTCCGGACGTGAGTTCCCAGCGATAGACGGTCGACGTCGACACGCCCAGTCGCCGGGCAAACTCGGCAACCGAGAGATCGTGCTTGCGGCGCAGCCGGACGATCCATGCGCCGGTGACCCGCAAGCGGGACGGTTCGGACGTGGCGACCCTCGTGCCACGCGCTGTCGCAGTGGACGTTACAGACAATTTGGCACGGGAGGGACTGGCCGTCCTTTTCGCGGCTCGCGCCCCAGGCCTTATCGCGGTCACCTTCTTTGGGCGAGTGCCGGCGGGTACGCTCAGTTGCTTCGGGGACGCCTTGCTCTTCGGGCGGGTTGACTGTCTTGGTCTTGCAGTCTTCTTGTTCGGTGCCTCTGGAACCGCGAGGGTGGCGTCCTCGGTATCCAGGTCGATTCCAAAGATGTCGCCGAGCGCCTCGTCAGCCAGGACATCGCTCGCGGCCTCGCGTCCAGGCAGCGCGATCTCTGTCGCGATCAGCTCTGCGGCATCCACGTCACGCAGGACAAAGAGCAAGTCGGGTTGATGATCGAGCCGGTGCCCCACCCCGTAGAGCGCCGCGGCAACGTGCTTGCACATCGTCGCCCAGTCCGGACAACTGCAATCCAGGGCAATTTCGCGCGGTTTGGGAAAGAGGCCGTGATCGCGTTCCGTCACCACGCCCATCACTTCACGGGAGAGCTTCCCCTGGAGGAGTTCGAGCATCGAGCCGATCTGCCCGGCGCATTTCCCTTTGATCGCCTTCCAGGCGGCCGCCTCGAGCTGGGTGATTTTTATGGTCACGTCGTAGAGTTCGGAGCCGCTGACAATGGCCTCGACGCGACCGGGCCGAATCTCCAGGTGGCAGACCGAGCCGTTGCGGGCATAGCGCCGCCCGCGCGGCAGGCGGTTGGCAAAGTCGGCAAACGACTCCAGGTGATCGCACCAGCCCTTGCCCCAGAAGCTCCGTGCAATGGCGCGTCCTTCAATGTCGATGGGCTGGACGTGCTTGCCTTTTTTCTTCAGCTTGGCCATTTCCCGACGCGCCCGGGCACGCTGCTCGGCAACCGGCACGTAAGGGGCCCAGAACGCCATGGCAAGACTCCTCAGAGGGCCGCACGGGTGATGTCGAGACGGACCAGGTCGACAAGCGCGTCATCGGAGAGCTCGGTCAGGTTGACTTCGTCGCCGCCGGCCAGGATATCGTCCGCGAGCTGCTGCTTCTCCGCCATCAGCCGGTCGATCCGCTCTTCCACCGTCCCCTGCGTCAGAAACTTGTGCACCCACACGTTGCGGGTCTGGCCAATGCGAAAGGCACGGTCGGTGGCCTGGTTCTCGACCGCCGGGTTCCACCAGCGATCGAAGTGAATGACGTGCGACGCGGCGGTCAGATTCAACCCCGTGCCGCCCGCCTTGAGCGACAGGATAAAAAACGGCGGGCCGTCTTCACGCTGGAACCGGTCCACCAGCTCACGGCGCTGCTTGACGCGGGTCGCCCCGTGCAACACCAGGCCGGGGCGGCCGAAGATGGCGGCCAGATGCACCGCCAAGGGATCGATGATTTCCCGGAACTGGGTAAAGAGCAACACCTTTTCCTGGCGCTCGGCCAGTTCCTGGCAAATGTCGGCCAGTCGCAGGAACTTGCCGCTGTCCGTCGCGTGGTAGTCACCGTCGCCCAACAGCTGGCTGGGGTGGTTGCACACCTGTTTCAAACGCAGCAGGGAACGCAGGACGACACCGCGCCGGGCGCGGTCGTCGGCCGATTCGAGATCGCGCTGCATGGCCCGCACCACCTGCTCGTAACACCTGACCTGGGGTCTGCTCAGGTGACAATAGGCGGTCATCTCCGTCTTTTCCGGCAGATCGGCAATGATGCGGCGGTCGGTCTTGAGGCGGCGCAGGATATAAGGACTCACCAACTGGCGCAGCGGGGCAAAGGGGTTGTCCTGTCGTTCCTGCAACTGCCTGACGAAGGACTGAAACACCTTGGCCGAGCCCAGCAGACCGGGGTTGAGAAAGTCGAACAAGGCCCACAGATCACCCAGGCGATTTTCCACCGGCGTTCCGGTGAGGGCAATGCGCCCCTGGGCCGGGAGTTTTCGGGCCGTGCGGCTCTGCCGCGTCGACGGGTTCTTGATGGCCTGGGCTTCATCCAGAATCACCAGGCGCCAATCGACCTCGGCCAGCCATGGCTGCCGCGTCAGCATGGCGTACGTGGTGACTACCAGATCCGCGTCCGCAAGATGACGCCCGGGTGCCGCGGCAATCGTGGCCAGGGTCTCTCGCTCCGTCTCCGATGGATGCAGGAAGCAGAGACGCAACGACGGTGTGAATCGTGCCGCCTCACGACGCCAGTTGCCAAGCAGGGATGCCGGCAGCACCAGCAACGACGGCGACGGCGGACGGTCTCCGTCCTGACACGCATGCAGCAGCAGGGCGAGCACCTGGATGGTCTTGCCGAGTCCCATGTCATCGGCCAGACAGGCGCCAAGACCCAGCTGGGTGAGCAGGTGCAGCCAGGTCAGTCCCTCACGCTGATACGGCCGCAGCGTGCCCTGCAAGGTTCCGGACATGGCGCCGGGGTCCATCCCGGCATGTGCCGACGCCCCGGCATGGCGCAGGCTCGAGAGGATGTCGCGCAGCGCCCCGCCTGCCTGGACGTGCACCCAGGACCGCTCGGCTTCGACCTGGTCCTCATGTTCAAGATCGGCCGATGCCCCCGCCAACAGACGCATGCCCTCGACGAAGGAAATCCCGCCGTCCCGGGCCTGCTCGCGGACGTTCTCCCAGTGGGCGATGGCCTGCTGGAGCCGGTCGCGGTCGACCTCCACCCATTGCCCCTTGAGCAAGACAAGCGCCCCGTCGCTATTCAAGAGGGCGTCGATCTCATCGGCAGTCAGCGACTCGCCGCCCAGGGCCACTTCAACGTTGAAATCGAGCAGCGCCTCAAGGCCGATCCCGGACGGCGTCCGGGAGCCAATGGTCACCGACACTTGCGGGCGAGCCCGTTTGCGCCACCAATCGGGAAGACGCACCGACAAACCGCTCGCTTCGAGCGCGGGAACGCTTCGCAGCAGCTGGTACGCATGATCCGCCGACCACGCCATGGGCTGATAGAGGTCACCCGTGTCGACGAGGGCTTTGACCCAGTCACACGTCTCCGCTGCCTTCTGCACCGGTGCCAACAGATTGATCAGCGCGGCCCGGTTCTTCGCCCCGGCATGGTGCTCCAGTGCCTTCCTGAGGGGCTGATGCCTGAGTTGGCCGCCCGCGCCAAAGCCCGCGGTATAGGTAGCCATGAACGCGAATGGGCGCGATTCGTCGCGCGGGTTCTCCGCCAGATGAAAGCACACCCGTCCGACCTGCTGCCATTTGGGGGCTCGCGTCTGCAGAAATGCATCCAGTCCGCCGGTCTTTTCGATGGCGTCGACAGCCCACGCATGCAAGCGCTGCCAGATCAGTTCAAAGGTCTCTTCCGAGAGGTACTCGCCGCCCGTCATCGGCGGGGCGGTCAGCACCCACTGGGCACAGTCCGCCGGCGATGGGGTCTCGACCTCGATGATGTCGGTATCCTCGGGGAGATGGCACAACTGGGTGAGATAGCGGTCGGCGAACTGTCGCCAGAAGCGGACCACCGGAGAGCCCGGGGCCTCGATTTTCTCGGCCGCCAAGGTAAAGAGTGCTTCGCGCCAGTCGGCTTCAAAGGCGTGCGCGAAGGGCGCCAGGACAGCCGGGATGTCGTCGTCTTCAGCCGGCTCCCATCTCAGATGTCGTCCCGGGGTGAGTCGAATGCCCATGGCCGTCTCAAATCGCTACAGTTAATGATTCGTCGCTGTGCCTGGCATCGACTTGCAGCGTGACCCGCAGGCTGCCGTCGAGCGCCGTGAGCATCTTGATTAGTCGGTCCAGCGTGAAACGCCCGAGGTCCGCATTGCGAATGCGCGAGAAGTCCGCGGCGGCGAATCCGGCCAACACCGCGGCCTTACGCACCGAAAGCCCGCGGTCATCCAGCACCGCGATGACCCGGGCCGCGAGGATCGCCTTGGCCTGTTTCAGGTCGGCATCGAAATCGCCAAGGTCCCGAAACACATTGCCGCTGCCTTCAACGAGCTCGAAGTCGCTCTCGTTCATGACATCAACTCCCTTCTCAGCCGCGCCAGCCGATTCCTGGCCAGATCGATTTCGGTCTTTGGCGTATTGATCCCTGTCTTCGATTTCTTCCGGAATGCGTGGATCACCCAGAGCTGTCGGGCCACCTCCGTCACGTAGATCACCCGCCAGGCATCAGTCTGGTATCGAACGGCAATCTCCATGACGCCCGGATCAAGTCCCTTCGGCGGCTTTGCTATATCCGCCTTGCCGCCCTCGGCCGCAATCGTCAACGCGGTGTTGACTCGGTCCCTGACGGTTGCGGGGAACG
>WTHE01000686.1:684-5349 GCA_011523315.1 Candidatus Binatota bacterium | reverse complement strand
ACGGTTGCGGGGAACGTTTGGAATACCTTGCGTGCCGTCCTGACCCAGCCGACCGATCTCGTATCATGATCCATACCGTATGCTGTCATAAATGACTACTACTTCCCAGGGAACCGATCAAGTCGTCAGGGTGAGCGCATATGACGTTATCCGAGGCAATCTGGTTGCGTCGATCCCTTCACTCCTCCGATGAGTCACGATTTCGTGGAAATAAGAGTCAATGACTTCCTTGGCGTTGGCGTGTCAATTCCAACGATTCGTCCTGGGTGGAGATGTCGTCGCCCGGTGGGCCGATTGAATAACCTCTGTCGATTTCGTCTTCGGTGACTTCGAAGATAATCCCGACCATCGCCAACTTCCGGGTAGTTCGCCGGTGTTCAGGCTTCTCGGTCAAGCTTTTCAACGATGGCCTCAAGAATCCAAGTATGTCGGGGAACTCGAATAAGTTTGTCCTGCAGGGCATTGTCGAGGCGTTCAGCCAACGGCCCCGGGATTCTGAGCGAGACGGGCATGTTCTGGGCGGTCGGCGTCACAGCCTTCTGACGAGCCATACTGCCACCCTTCTCGATAAGGGCGGCGATCTGCGTCTCGGAAGTTGAACCCTTGTCCTTGGGCTTGCGGGCGACGGTCATATGGGCGATCTCCTAATCATATCCAATTGAATTATATTAGATATCGTAAAGATATCTATATAGCACCTCGATTTCCTGCACCGCTTTGCTGTCTTGTGGACGAAGCTCGCCGACGGCGAGACCCTGTGCCGCTGCGTTGCCGAATGCCTTTCGTGTACCTATTGGGGTAGAGATGAATTCCAGGCCGTCAGTACCTCTCAGAACTTCGGCAGCCTCGTCATTATCTCGCCCACTCGGATCGGCTCGGTTGATGAATACATAGGCGCGTAAGCCGGGATTAGCGGCACGCATGTCGACGACGAGCTCAGCAACCTTCTCCAGTGTCCAAACATCGAACGAGCGGGGGGCAAAGGGAACGAGCAGCACGTCTGCGACCGTGAGAGCGGCGCGCTGGCTGGTGGTGTCTCTGCCACCGGTATCGATGATGATCTCCGCGTACTTGTCGACGAGGCGCAGGGTTTCGGTGCGAACGGCTTGACCGGTTAGTTTGATGCTGGTGTAGGTGGCCTCGACCGCTAACCGTTCGTTGCGAAGTATGGTGAAGTCTGAGGCTGTTTCCTGGTCATCAGCGTCGATCAAGAGCACATCGCTTCCACCCAGCGACCGCATGACGGCCAAGTTGGTAGCGATAGTGGTCTTTCCAGAACCGCCCTTGATACCTCCCACGACAACGATCACAATGATATCTCCTAGACATATTGATTAAACTGTGATGATACTTTTAGAATACCATTGTGGTCAAGGAACGGGTCTCGTTGTGGATCTTCGCCTACGGTTTTCTGATCTCGCGATATGCATCACGTAGGGCAGGACAGGGCACTCTGAAATGTCACGGAGTAGCTCCCCGCATGGGACTTCGTTACACACGCAGAAAATGGGATATCTTTTCGTGCCGTTCACAACTGGCACGTCACTAGCGCAGTAATGCACCGGCCGTCAGCGCAAAGTGGCCTCGGTAGGCACGGTCGGAGCCAGAAGCAAGACATCGAGGGACATCAGCATGACTGAACAGCACGAACGATTGCGACCCGACGACTGGCTGGCGGCGTTGCCCGACCTGAAAAAGGCAGGCAACGAACACCACGGTCCCTGCCCGGTATGCGGCGGAACGGACCGTTTTCGGGTGAATGACAAGGGCGCTTTCTGCCGCAAGGGCTGCTCGTTCCAGGACTTGCGCAAGGCCGTCTTCGGCGACAGCGTGCCCACCCAACCCCCAGAGAAGCGCTACAAGCATTACAACTGCGAAGCGCCGGACGGCATAACCGCGGTCCACGTCCGGCTGGACACACCCGGCAGGCCAAAGCAGGTGTGGTGGGAGAAGAAACCATCCCAGCCCTACGAGTTCAAGACCGGGAACTTCCTGTATTTCCCATCAAGCGCTGACCGCGAGGGGAACGTCGCCATCATCTGCGAAGGAGAGAAGGATGCGGACGCCTTAGCATCGGCACTGCCCGAACACCGGGTCATCGGTACCGTGACCGGCGCGGCAACGGCGCCAACGTCCCACACATTGGCTTGGGGACTGAGTGGCGCTGGGAGGGTAATTCTGTGGCCCGACGCCGACGACCCGGGCCTGACGCACATGCGCCAGGTGGCACAGCGGCTGCCTCATGACCCTGATGTGCTGTGGGCGAACACGGACGGCCTCTCAGACGGTCAGGGCGCAGCGGACTGCACGCCGGACGCCAGGCGCCGGCGAGTACATGAGGCGACGCGACAAACCGCTGAGCAAGAGGCCGTGGACGTCGACCGGCCCCGCATGGCGCCCCTGTCCACCTGGAAGGATGAGCCCGAACCGGCGCCGGTGTTGTGGCGCGACGCGGACGGCCAACACGCCGACGCAGTGCTGTCAGTTGGTGAAGTTGCCCTGCTGAGCGGCGAGGGCGGCCTCGGCAAGAGTTACGTAACGCTGGCGCTTGCGGTAGCGGGCGCACTGGCAGCGGACCTGGGAAAGGACTACGGCGAGGCTTGCGGCCTGCGCGTCATGCCCGGACCCGTAGCCCTGGTGAGTTACGAAGACAGCCCGGCGCGCATATACGGGCGGCTGCGGCGCATGGGACAGACCGCAGCGGCGGATCGGATTCATTCCCTGCCCAACCCCCCGCCCCTGTGGACGGCGGACAGCGGTGCCTCCAAACAGGCCGACTGGTGGGGCGACCTGTGGCAGTACGTACGCGGAGTCGGCGCCCGTCTGGTCATCGTGGACCCCGCAAGCGCGGCGCTGGCCGATGCCGACGTGTCGCAGACCGGCCCGGTGCGGAAATTCCTGCGAGCCCTGATGCTCGAAGCGCGGCAGGCCGAGTGCGGCGTGCTGGTGGTGTCGCATAGCACGAAGGCGGCACGAAACGCGCTGCGCCGCGGCGATGATCCCGGCGCCGGGGTGGTGGCGGGTAGCGCGGCATGGTACGACGGCGCCCGTGGCGTCCTGAGCCTGGAAGAGGCCCCACACAACCCCGGCGCGCGCATCCTGGAGTGCGTCAAGGCCAACTACGGGCGCAAGGGTTGGGGCACTATTCTGAACAAACGCACAACGGACAGTGGCGCGTTTGCCGGGCTTGAACTGGAAAGCGACGCCAATCGCCTTGAGCGTGTAAAGGACTGGCGTGGGCAGACGAACGGCAAAGTATCCGATACCGACTTCGCGCCCGTCACACGGGATGGATTCAACCCTTATGAGCAGTGAGCAAAACCCAACATACAGCACGGCAAAGACGCCCAGTGAAATCATTGCAGCTGTTGCACGGGCGGCCTGGTGGAAAGAGTACGGCAGCGCCCAGTGCCCCGAGCACATGATCCCAACCGAATCTGATCTGTGTGAGTACGTCCAGGTTTCCGGTGGTGGGATTGTCGCGAATGACCCTGGAGAGGCGGGAGGGCCTCGCCTGTTTATCGACGCTTCAGAGCCAAAGGCCCCCACGATCGTCGCCGATGACCAGAGCGAGCGCTCAACCATGCACCGGTTGAGCGACGTCAAGACGGCCCACGCCGATTTTATAGTACTGCCCACTGGTCATCGTGGCCCGCATCCTCTGGAACGGCTAGTGCGGGAGTGGCAAGAACGCCCCCCTCTAATTGAGCACGAAACGCGTAAGGACAAGCGCATTTTACCCAAGATTGAGGTCCTGCCTGCTCATCCAGCCCGTGAACGCGGGATGCTGTTCGGAGGATTGACGGACGGGAGACAGCCGTCCGAAACCGAACTGCCGCTGTTCCCACAGTTCTCCGAGCGCAACCGCGTTGCCATATTGGACGTCGTAGACGCAACGGGTCTGCCAATTATGGCGCGCGGAAAGGGGGCACCACTGGCTCTGCGATTCGGCATCCGGTCACTGCTGACCGTCAAGCCGCACGACCGGCACCGTCAGTCAGTGCGCCTAGCAATAAAACTGGGCGAGCTGGCAGCCGGGCTTTATCCGACGCGCTGGCGCAACAGGGACTGGCCAAAGCTACGCAACGTGCTCTTTGAGGCCCGCAACTACGGCATGCTCATCGAAGACGGGCGCTCGCTGTGGTTCCCGTGGGCGGTGCGCAAAATACCCGCCGAACACGCGCCGTCGATGGACGATCTGGTGGTGATTGATCTGGCTTTTCCACCAGGCAGCGCCGAAGGACCACTTGTCGACTTGGCAACATTGGATCAACTGGGGGTTGAGTCCGCCCCGCGCTACCGCGCCTACTTGGCAGTGCACTCCCTGAACTGGCAAAACGGCGTCACCCGCGTTCCGGCAGATATATCGCGGAACCAGTGGAGATGGGCAAAAAGTACCGCCAAATACCCTGTAGTAACGTTGAAAGAACGCCGCCGCCTAGCGTTCGGAGATGACGACAAGAAACACCGTACCACGACAGAGATTGACGCGGCATTTGCGAACTTGCCCGGGCTTGTGGTTGTGGAACGTAATGCAAAAGACCCACGCAGCGGTATGATGGGTTGGCGGATCATGCCCGCCGAAGCGGTTGACCCAACCGGGGAAAATCTTGACCCAACCGGGGAAAATCTTGACCCAACCGGGGAAAATCTTGACCCAACCGG
>WTHE01000686.1:0-584 GCA_011523315.1 Candidatus Binatota bacterium | reverse complement strand
GGAATAAGAACGCTGCAATTACAACAAAGTCAATGAAATAACTCCTCTACCAACACCAACCCCAAAGGGGGGTGTGGGTAGAAGGAGATCGGTCGCCCAAAACGACCGATCTCCTTCTACCAAACCCAAAGAAAACAAATTCGACACAACGCGAGGCTGGCAGACAGACATCGGAAGACTGATACTATGCTGCTTGATTTCTTGTCTCTCTCCGGTCCACACAGCCTTCCTTTGACCGTAAACCGACCGGTTTTCTTGTTTCCCCGGACCGTGTCCAAAAATCCTTCCATCCGCGCAAGATAACCCGTTGCATATTTCTCCGACACATTGCACCATATCCACTATCTATTCTGGGATGGGAGCGCAGACACGATGCTAATCGGCTATGCGAGGGTCTCGAAGGCGGACGGCACCCAGCTCCTCGACCTGCAGCGCGACGCCCTCACCGGCGCCGGCGTCGACGAAGACCGCATTTACGAGGACCGCGCCTCGGGACGCCATGATCACCGGCCGGGGCTGGAAGCCTGCTTCAAGGCGCTGCAGCCGGGCAACACGTTCGTCGTCTGGAAGCTGGACCGCCTGGG
>WTHE01000087.1 GCA_011523315.1 Candidatus Binatota bacterium | reverse complement strand
GACTTCAAGACCGGTCAGACCCTGCTGAAAACGATTCTGGCCCCCGGCCTGCGGGCGCGCAGCTTAGGGCTGCGGGGCTGGTTTTCGACCAATATTCTGGGCAATCGGGACGGCGAGGTGCTGGACGACCCGGCCTCGCTCCAGACCAAGGAGCACAGCAAGCTGTCCGTCCTGGATTCCATTCTCCAGCCCGAGGTCTCCCCGGAACTCTACGCCGACTATGAGCATCAGGTCCACATTCATTACTACAAGGCGCGGGGCGATGAAAAAGAAGGCTGGGACAATATCGATATTTTCGGCTGGCTCGATTACCCCATGCAGATCAAGCTGAACTTTTTGTGCCGTGACAGCATCCTCGCCGCTCCGGTGGCGCTTGACCTGGTGTTGTTGCTGGACCTGGCCCAGCGCAGTGGGCTGGCGGGCGTCCAGGACTGGCTGGCGTTTTATTTCAAGAGTCCGATCTGCTCGTCGTGCGCCCCTCCACAGCACGACCTGTTCGCCCAGCTGGCCACCCTCGAAGCCACCCTGGTGTCTCTGGGCCAGGCGCCCGCCTCTCCCGCTGGGAGAGCACCCTGAGCAGCGCCAGCGAACGAAGGGAGGAAAGCCGTGCAGTTCGCCTTTTTCATCATCAATCAGACCCCCGAAGGCAGCTCCTTGAAACGGGTCTACGAGGACAGCCTGGAACAGATCGAGTGGGGTGAGCGGCTCGGCTATGACGCGGTCTTTTTTGCCGAGCACGCCTTCTACCACCACGGCAAGCCGTCGCCTCAGGTCATGCTGGGCAATATTGCGGCTCGCACCAGGCGCATTCGGCTGGGAACCGCCGTCAGCGTCCTGCCGTGGCATCATCCGCTGGAGGTCGCTCAAGACTATGCCACCGTGGACCTGCTGTCGGATGGACGTCTCGACTTCGGCGTTGGCAGAGGTTTGTTCAAGGGCGAGTTCGAGGGCTATGACATTCCCTGGGCCGAGGCTCAGGAACGCTTTGATGAGAGTCTGGATATCATTCTCAAAGCGTGGACCGGCGAGCCGTTTTCCCACGATGGAAAGTTTTTCCACATTCCAGAACTGACCGTCATGCCCAAGCCGCTCCAGACCCCGCATCCGCCCCTGTGGCAACCCTGCCTCAGTCCTTCGACCATGGAGCGGGCTTTGAGCCGGGGCATCACGCCGATTCTGGGCGCCTCACTCACGCCCCTGCCCGAGCTGAAGCAGATGTTCGGGCGGCTCGATGCGGCCATGAAAAAAACCGGTCGCACCGATCTTCCCCGGGTCGGCCATCCTTTTGTGTATGTGAGTGACACCACCCGGCAGGCCCGCGAAGAAGCCCGAGCGGCGATGGAGTGGTTTCTGGACGACTTTGCCACGATGTTTACGCTGCCGGAAGGAGAAGTCTGGCCCGAGAGCTATCAATTCTTTGAGCCCTGGGCGGACTACATCCGGTCGCTCAGCTATGACACGGCGATTGAGGAGGATCTGGTCTGGTTCGGCGATCCGGCAGCCATCCGGCAACGAATCCGCTGGCTGCGGGACGAGTGTGGGGTGAGCTATGTGCTGCTCTTCATGCACTTTGGCGGGCTGGAGCATGAGCGGGCGCTGAAATCCATGGAGCTGTTCGCCACCCAGGTCATGCCTGAGTTTCGCTAAGCGTGCGCCGCCACCCCGGTATACGGAGCAGGATCGGTACGGATTATCATAAGGGCCGGGTTGACTCGCTTCAGTCCTGGACTCTTTCTCCCAGCCGGCGTGCCGCATCAACCAGTGGCCGCACCAAGGCTGCAACATCCGGGTCGGCGATACTCGTGATCCCGGTCGGATTCGAGGCGAGTTGGTCGGTCTCGACCCGCCGGTGGGCGATGCGCCACTCGCCGTTGTGCTTGACCAGCCGGTCGAGATAGCGACCTTGGGCAAAGATCTTGTAGCCGCCGGGCGTGGCCAGGGTGGCCAGCATGCTGCACTGCCCGCTGGCCTGTTCGCCCTCAACCCGGTACAGGAAGTTGGCCATCATGTGGCGGCAGCGAATTTCCCGGACATGCACGTCGGCATAGCCCCGCAGGGCGGCCTGGCCCTGCATGGCCCGCCGGCCGACCTGAAACACGCCGTCGGGGTGGAAGCAGGCCACCCAGGCCTCGGGGTCAAGGTCGTCGATCGCGTGGGCGTAGCGGGCGAAGAGTTCTTGGATAGCCATTTTTTCGATCCAGTCCTGATCCATAGGTGCGCCTCCTCAAGCCGCATGATAGCCCCGGTGCTTTCCAAGCGGCAAGCTCCATTGTATCTTCA
>WTHE01000033.1 GCA_011523315.1 Candidatus Binatota bacterium | reverse complement strand
ATCCTGGCTCGGCTTCGCCCAGAAACACCTGAGCATCATTCAGCGCTTCGGCCGCTTTCCGCACCGCAATGTCATTCTCGGGCGTCGGTCCACGCCGGACGAACAGGCGTTTCTGGATTCGGGCAGCGGCTCGTTCGGCCAGGCGCCAGCGGCCGGGACAGACAGACCCGGGCCCGGCTCGCCCGACCCGTCCTAGCCGGCACGCCCTCTCGAATTTCCGCCCCGGAAATGCTAGCGTCTGCCGCGTCGTACCATCACACCGAGGCAGAGGAGGGACAGGCATGGAAACACGTCCGCTGGGCTCATCGGGCCTGCAGGCCAGCGTTGTCGGGCTGGGCTGTAACAATTTTGGCATGCGCATTCAACTCGAAGAGTGCCGGGCCGTCATTGACGCAGCCCTTGACGCCGGGATCAATTTTTTTGACACGGCCGACCTGTACGGGTTCGGCGTGTCGGAAGAGATGATGGGCCAGGTGCTGGGCAGCCGCCGTAAAGACATCGTCCTGGCCACAAAATTCGGCGGCGTGGCCAAGGTCAGGAAAACCGGTGAGCGCTGGGGCTCGCGTGAGTACATCATGGCCCGGGTTGAGGACAGCCTGAAGCGTCTGCGGACCGACTGGATCGACCTGTACCAGATGCACTACCCGGACGAGACGACCCCGGTCGAGGAAACCCTGGAGACCCTGGACGAACTGGTCCGGCAGGGCAAGGTTCGGGCTATCGGCCATTCCAACTACACCGGGACGATGATTAACGCGGCGGAGAGCACCGCCCAGGACCGCAAGCTGGCCCGCTTTGACACCGCCCAGAACGAGTGGAGCCTGCTCAAGCGCGAGGTCGAAGACGACGCCATCCCGGCCTGTGACGCCCATCAACTCGGCCAGCTGCCCTACTTTCCCCTGGCCAACGGCCTGCTGACCGGGAAATATCAACGCGGCCAGGGCTTTGATCCCGATACCCGGCTGGGCGCGATGGAGCGCTTCCAGAGCTGGGCCACAGACGAAAACTTTAGCAAGCTTGAGGCGCTTCAGACCTTTGCCGAGGGACACGGCCACAGCCTGCTGGAGCTGGCCTTCTCGTGGCTGGCCGCCCAGCCGTGCGTCGCCTCGGTCATTGCCGGAGCGACCAAGCCGGCCCAGGTGCGGGCCAACGCCGTGGCTGCGGAGTGGCAGCTGTCGGCCGAGGACCTCAAGGACATCGACGCCCTCGTCCCCCAGGCCTGAGCCGCAGCGGAGGAATCGGCATGGAATATCGCACCCTCGGCGGCAGCGGCGTAAAAGTCAGCCATTTCTGCCTCGGCGCCATGATGTTCGGCACGCTGGGCAATACCGATCACGACGAGTGCGTGCGGATCACCCATACCGCGCTTGAGGCCGGGATCAACTTCGTCGACACCTCCGACGCCTATTCGAGCGGCGAGTCGGAACGCATCCTGGCCAAGGCGCTCAAGGGCCGACGGGACGAGGTGGTGTTGGCCACCAAATGCTTCTTTCCCATCGAACGGGTGGGCCAGTTTTCCAGGCCGGCCACCAACGTCAACCTCGGCGGCGGGTCGCGGCGTTGGATCGTGCGGGCGGTTGAGAACAGCCTGCAACGGCTGGAGACCGACTATATCGACGTGTACCAACTCCACCGGCGCGACTGGGACACCGATCTGGAAGAATCGCTGGCCGCCATGACCGACCTCCAGCGGGCCGGCAAGATCCGGCTCATCGGCACCTCGGCCACGCCTGCGGAGTGGATTGTCGAGGCCCAGCGTCTGGCCGAGCGGCGCCATCTGGCCCGGGTGCGCAGCGAGCAGTGTATCTACTCCCTGCTCAGCCGGGGCAGCGAGGTCGGCGTCTTTCCCACCTGTCAGCGGCACGGCGTTGGCACGATGACCTACGCCCCTCTGGCCGGCGGCTGGCTGACCGGCAAGTACAAGCGCGACGAGCCGCTGCCGGCCAACAGTCGGGCGGCCGGCCGTCTGGGACGGATGGGGGTGTGGAATGCAGAACGGCCGGAGGTGCAGCGCAAGTACGATTTAATTGAGCAGCTGTCCGGCTTGGCCGACGAGGCCGGCTACTCGCTGACCCATATGGCCCTGGCCTTCGCCGCCGAACACCCGGCCGTCAGCGCCATTATTATCGGTCCCAAGACCCTGGCCCAACTCGAAGATAATCTGGCCGCCTCAGAGCTGCGTCTGCCCACCGATGTCCTCGACCGCATTGACGCCATCGTGCCGCCCGGCACCAGGATTGACCCCAAGGAATCGATGATCCCCATCCCCTGGCTTGAGAACCCCG
>WTHE01000491.1 GCA_011523315.1 Candidatus Binatota bacterium | reverse complement strand
AGGGCCTCGACGTATTCGAGCCAGACGAATGTGCCAACTTCTTCAGAAACTCCGGCTATGAATCCAAACAACCTTAAAATGCTCTAGCGGTTCAAGGCCGCTCATGCGGTCGCCCCCCCTTCGCGCCCGCTCACCTCGATATGCAAGCCCCTGATGAGCAAGGCAAGGGTTGTCTCCACGGCGGTCAGCCGTTCCTTGACGTTCGCCACGTCCTGAGCCAGTCCGTCAAGGCGCGCTTCAAGCCGGTCAAGGCGTCTGTCCGTCTGTGTGTGCAATCGCCACACAAGGCCCGCCAGCGCTAGACCCACGCCGACAACCGCCAGAATCTCGCCGCTCATGCTGTCTCCCCCTTGAGCACTTGCTTCATGATGCGCCGCGTCTCTTCTTCGCCCAACTCGTTGGCGAGATCGTGCTCAACGCCCCGACGAAATTCCGTAAGGTTCGCGTCGAGCTCCCGAAGAGTCTCTCGAATAGCCTTCAGGCGACGGCATTCCTTCTCGGCACTGAGCCTGCGTTTTGATTTCACCGCAGTTCAGTCCATACGTTTTGCCCGCCTTGAGCTAATAGCCCCGCCAGTTTATATCCGCCGGCGTGGCAGCCTGTGAACGTGTTGGTTTAGCTCGGCGCCGTCATATTGCCCACCCGGGTTCCTGAACGGCACGTTCACGGTATCCCAAGCGCCGAGGTCATTTCTCATCACGGCCTCGCGTTGGTAGTCCAGGCGATCATTCAGCATCACGTGGGGCAGTATGCACTCACACATGAACTCCGTCCGTTCGCCAGCCCGCCCCCCGAACGTGGCCTGTACGTGCGCCTGATTCGTCATAAGGGCATCAAACCGGCGCCTGAAGGATGCGAAAATTCGCGGGCTGAAATCTTTTCCAGCAGTGTACTGTGCACGACACATTCCTTTTCCAACTTGTAGAAGTCGGCAACTGGCGCGGTAGAGGTTTGCAGGGAGGCAGGGTAGACCTTTCAGTTATGCGTGGCAACCTCAGAAAGCGCCAGTTGTTCTTTGATGTCTTCGGTCAGGTTCATTTCCAAGTCTTCAAGAGGGTCTTCATCAGGGTGGCACTTGCTCCATGATCTGAGGTCCAAAGTGAGCTGCATGCCGTCCATCGAACCCATTGACGACAGCATAGACGCCCGTCGCCAACGAGCACGTCGCCATCCGACCCTTGCTACTGATTTCAGCCACGAACTCACCTACAGTCCGCAGAGTCTCTGGCGCCACGGCGTGCCGACGACGCCGCAGCCTTCGCATGTGAAAACTTCGTTTTGCTCCAAGGCATGTGAAGGGGAGGGGACGATATGCCGATCGGGTTCCTGGGTCAAGACCGGCACCGCGCGGCTCACGACGCCCGGAGCGAACGCTTCGGCGTCGGCGCGCCCTGCAGAGCCGACAAGGGAGGTGCGAAACGGTTGCCTACCAGCTCACCAGCGCCCCCCGACTTCGAACCCGACGCTGTGCTCCGGCTGTGCCGCGTCACGCTCCCTGCGTGCCGCCTTCACGCCGAAGGAAAGGTCGGGCGCGCTGCGTGCCGGCGCGAGGCGCCAGCCGACACTGTAGTCGCGCGTGTCCGTGGCGACGCCGAAGCCGACATGCGGGCTGCCGGTGAAGCGCCTGCCGGACGAATGGGAGTCGCGGAGCTCCACCGTGAAGGTTTCGTCGCCTTCGGGAGCGTTGTTCCTGTGCGCCCGCAGCTCGAACGTGAAGACCCGGGCGGTACTGTCCCACGTCTCCCTGTCGCCGATGGAACAGATGTCCCAATTGGGGAAAATTTCGGTCCCGGCGCAATCGCTGATGGCGCTTACCGGCGGGCGACCGGACAGCCTCAAACGCGGCCTTCCCGTCCAGTCCGACGGGATGCCGGTGACGGTGAAGGTGACCGTCCGGCCCTCGGTGATCCGCGTCGGCGAGACGGCCGCGGGCACCGGCTCATCGTTCTTTATGGTGTAGACCGCCGTCGCGTGCGAGGCGGGGATAACCCAGCCGCTCGGTGCGGATCCGGAGAACTGCAGGGTCAGGATCACCTTTTCGTCGGATTCCAGGGCCGTGTCCCCCAGCACCCGGAGCGTTCTGGTCTCCGTGTCTCCGGAAGTCGCGAGCGACACGGCAAAACAGCCGCTGCCGTCGACCCCGATACGGGCATTGCCGTTGAAAAGCTGGTAGTCCCCGCCATGGCTCGCCGAGCCTGTGGCGCAAATGCGAACCGAAAACGCCGAGGACGGGGCCGTGGATTTGGCGATCCGGATGTCGATATCGGTGTGCCCGGAATCGCCTTCCTCG
>WTHE01000480.1 GCA_011523315.1 Candidatus Binatota bacterium | reverse complement strand
AGTATGCCGCTGATGCTGGGTCTGAAAGAGCGGCCCAAAAGCACCCCGGAAAAAAAGATTATTCCGCTGGTCAAGTACGGCCTCAAGGTGATGTCGATGGGCCTGCTGCTGGCCGAGGAGCAGGCTGTGGTATGGCGCGGGCCGATGGTCGATAAGCTGCTGACCGAGTTTCTGCGCAATGTCGAGTGGGGAGAGCTGGATGTCCTGGTCATAGACCTGCCGCCGGGTACGGGTGACGCCCAGTTGAGCATTTGTCAAAAGGCGCCGCTGTCGGGCGGCGTGATTGTCACCACCCCGCAAGATGTCGCCCTGATGGACGTCCGTCGCGGCGTTCAGATGTTCGAAGAGGTCAAGGTGCCGGTCCTGGGGGTGGTTGAGAACATGAGCTACCTGGTGTGCAGTTCGTGTGGACATCAGGCTCATGTCTTCAGCCAGGGCGGGGGCAGGCAGGTGGCCGAACAGTTTCAGGTGCCTCTGCTGGGTGAGATCCCGCTACTGTGTGATATTGTCTCGTCCGGGGATAGCGGCACGCCGCTGGTCGTCTCGCAGCCCGAGCATCCCCAGACTCGGGCGTTTGTCGATATTGCCGCGCAGGTGCTGCGGCAGTTGAAAGGCGAACGATGATGATCTCCTCAAGAGATCATCGTTTTCCTGTGTAATCCCGATGGCGACACTGCGGGTGCTGTTCGAGACCGGCGAGCCGGAACAGGTCATTGAATTCGATCCGGCCGACGCCCCTTTTCAGGATGACGGACAGCCGGGGTCGATTCTGGATGTGCTGCTGGGTCATCAGGTGGTCCTTGAACACGCCTGTGGTGGCCACTGTGCGTGCACGACCTGCCATGTGATCGTTAAGGCTGGGGAAGAATATCTGTCGGAGAGTGAAGAGTCCGAGGAGGACATGCTGGATAGAGCCCCCGGCTTGACGCCGAGTTCCCGGCTCGGCTGTCAGGCCGTTATTGAGGCCGGGCAGATCACCGTGCTGATCCCCAGGTACACCATCAACCAGCAGGTGTGAGATCCGGGCTCTCTCTTCCCATGCCGCAGACGCCGCTCTACCGGGCCGCCATTGAACACATCGTTGAGCGTGCGCCCGACACCCGTTCGTTTTTTCTGCGGCTCGGCGCCGACCAAGTCCTGCGCTTCAGGCCGGGGCAGTTCCTGTCCTTTCAGCTGCCGGGGTGCGGGAAAACGCTGACCCGAGCGTACACGATTGCCTCGAGTCCAGAAGACGACGGACCCCTGGAAATCTGCTTGAACCGCGTCCCTGACGGCCCGGGCTCGCAGTACTTGTTTGATCGCAGGATAGGCGACCAGCTGTCTTTCAGCGGTCCCTGGGGCGGTTTTGTGCTCGACCGGGCGCCGCCTACCGAGTGCGTCTTCATTGCCGAGGGGACCGGGATTGCGGCCATTCGACCCATGCTGAGGCGGGCGCTTGAGGGCGGTCCGCAGCAACCCCTGGCCCTGGTCTATGCAACGGCACACGAGCAAGACCTGCTGTATCGGGAGCAGTTGGAAGGCTGGGCCCGGGCGCACGCCGCGTTCAGCTTTCGCCCTCTCTTGGTTCAGCCTTCCGCCCACTGGGGCGGTCTGCGGGGTGACCTCCTGGCTCATGTCGAAGCCTGGTATGTCGAACGCGACACTGACCGGTCACGTCATTTTTATATTTGTGGAATTGGCCGGCGGGTTTTACAGCTCCGTGACCTCCTGCGGACGGCCGGCTATGAACGCCGAGCGGTAAAATATGAGAAGTGGTGAGCGATCAGTCTTCCGGCAGATTGACAACGTAGACCCTAGCAGTCTATATTTTGGGCTACAGCATACGCTGTAGTCTCGTGACAACGTCCCGAAAGGAGCAGCCATGGCCTACACCGATAAGGTCCTTGAGCACTACGAAAATCCCAAGAATGTTGGCAGTTTTGCCAAAGACGAAGACAATGTCGGCACCGGTGTCGTCGGTGCCCCTGAGTGTGGCGATGTGATGAAGCTGCAACTCAAGATCAATCCCGACACCGAGGTCATTGAGGATGCCCGCTTCAAGACCTTTGGCTGTGGCTCGGCGATTGCCTCGTCGAGTTATGTGACCGAACTGGTCAAAGGCAAGACGGTTGAGGAAGCCTACGAGATCAAAAATACCGAGATCGTCAAGGAATTATCCCTGCCGCCGGTCAAGATCCACTGTTCGGTCCTGGCTGAGGACGCGATTAAATCGGCCGTGGCAGACTGGCGGGAACGGGACGACGAGGCGGACGATAAGGCGGCCTAGCCCTTGGGTGCGCTACCGGGAGCGGACCACAGCGCTGTGTAGGGGCAACCCCCTGTGGTTGCCCAGCGAGGTCAGACAATGGAAAATGGCCAGACCTTGACCACGACTCCGCGTTTGCAGGGTGGGGATGAAGCCCTGCTCGGCGACGCGGTTGTGCTCACCCAGATTGATAAGGCCATCGGCTGGGCGCGGAAGTACTCTATCTTTCCGTACCCGTTTGCCACGGCGTGTTGCGCCATGGAATACATGGCCTTGTCCATGACTCCCTACGATATTGACCGCTTTGGCGCCCTGCTGCCGCGTTTCAGTCCACGTCAGGCCGACCTCCTGATGGTGATCGGGACGGTGACGTGTCGCCAGGCGCCCATTCTGAAGCGGGTGTACGAGCAGATGACCGAGCCCAAATGGGTTATGGCCTTTGGGGCGTGTGCCTCGACCGGTGGATTTTACGATAACTATACCACCGTGGCCGGCATTGACCGCATCGTTCCGGTCGATGTCTATGTGCCGGGCTGTCCGCCCCGTCCGGAGAATGTCCTGGACGCCTTAATGGCGCTCCAGCGCAAAATCCATTCCCAGAAGCAAAAGCTGCGTGGGATGGCTGCCTGAGGGTGAGGGCTATGGGCAAGACAGGCAAGCCGAAATCGGTTGAGCGCAGCTCGCTGATGAACATCGGTAAACGGGTCGATTATGCCGTCCGTGCCCTGTCCTATTTAGCCGCCCAGCCGCACGGAACCGTCGTCTCTCGGCGCGAAATCCAGCGCAAACAGGATATTCCCTCCCATTTTCTGTCGAAGATCATGAAACAACTCGCCGGAGGGAATCTGGTTGAGTCGTACATGGGAGCCCGGGGTGGTTTCAGCCTCAAAAAACCGGCCGCTCACATCAGCCTCAAGGAGGTCTATGAGTGCCTTGAGGGCCCCCTGCTGCTGATGGAATGCCTCGAAGAGGGCGAACAGGCGTGTCAGTACTGCGAGGTGTGTAACCAGATCTCGGTCTGGGGCGAAGCTCAGCGACGGCTCGCCGCATACCTGGCCAGCGTATCGCTGGGCCAGATTGCCCACAAGGCCGGACTGCGGGAGGAACTTGCCCATCGTGGACAGGGAGGATATAGAGAAGCCGCGCCACTTGGCACCGCCGCCAGCCTGCTCCAACGGGCAGGACACGGCGGAGTATGAAAACGACGCCTCAGTAAGTCAGGAGCGAAACGGTGTATTTTCATTTTGGCAATGTCCTGGTGTTCACCCTCCTCGGGCTCGGCCTGTGCGCCTTCCATATGATCCTGGGCAGCTTTCTGCGTCCCCATAACCCCGAGACCAAGAAGCTGACGACCTACGAGTGTGGCGAGCTGCCGACCGGCGGGGCGTGGATCAACTTCAACATCCGGTTTTATCTCATTGCCCTCGTTTTTGTCATTTTTGATATTGAGGTCGCCTTCATCTATCCGGTGGCGGTGGCGTTTCGGGAGTTTGTGCTGGCCGGCAACGGGCTGTTTGCCATGACCGAGATTTTTCTCTTTCTGGGGATTCTGGCCGTTGGTCTGGTGTATGTGTGGAAGAAGCGCGATCTGGAATGGATCAAGCGCATCCAGTCCGAGCAGGCGGAAGAGGAACAGGTGCTCCCCAAGGCGGCTTAAGAGACTGTGCATGAGGAGGATTCATGTCGCTTGTCAATAGTGTGCCGGAGATGGTGATTACCGCCAAGGTGGACGAGGTCCTGAATTGGACCCGGAAATCTTCTGTGTGGTATATGCTGTTCGGTCTGGCCTGTTGTGCCATTGAAATGATGCAGACCGGCGGCCCGCGGGCGGATCTGGAGCGGTTTGGAGCGGCTCCCCGGGCTACGCCGAGACAGTCCGACATGATGATTATTGCCGGAACCCTGACCCTGAAAATGGCGCTCCGCACCAAGGTCTTGTACGACCAGATGCCCGATCCCAAGTACGTCATCTCCATGGGCAGCTGCTCGAACTGCGGCGGCCTGTTTCAGCTCGCCTACTCGGTGTGTGACGGGGTGGATAAGGTGATTCCGGTCGATGTCTACGTGCCTGGCTGTCCACCCAGACCCGAGGCCCTGACCGAGGGCCTGCTCAAACTCCAGGAAAAGATGATGCAAGAACGCTGGCTGGTCAAAAAGACGCCAGCCCAGGCGGCCTAGTCCTGCAGGGCGGCTGTGGCGAGCCCCAAGCCGCCCCCCCCTCTCCAATCCCTGTGCCATGCCTATGTCCCCAGCCGATATTTTCCACAAAATCGCCGAGCGCTTCGGCCCCGAGGCTGTTGTGTCCCGTGACGAGGAAGTGCTTGACCCGTGCTGCATTATTCAGCCTGAGTTGACGGCCGACATCTGCCGGTTTCTCCAACAGGAGGCCGATCTGGCCTTTGACTGTTTGTCAAACATGTCAGGTGTGGATTTCCTGAAAGATGAGAAAATCCAGGTCGTGCTGCACCTGTACTCGTACCCCCACCGCCATAAGATCGTGCTGAAAGTCGATGTCCCGCGTGACGCGCCCGAGATGCCGTCGGTGGAAGGGGTGTGGAAGGCGGCCAACTGGCTGGAGCGCGAAATTTACGACCTGCTCGGGGTCAATTTCACCGGCCATCCGGACCTGCGCCGTCTGCTCATGCCGGAAGACTGGGTTGGCCACCCGTTGCGCAAGGATTTTGTCGAGCCGGAAGAGTACCACGGTATCAGCACCCGGCGTGAGAGTTTGCTCAAGTGAGACGGTCTGCTCCGGCCCGGAAACGGTCCCGCCCGCACGGCTGACCGCCACAGGAGGATGGTATGAGCCTGGCAGGCTATGAGGTCGAGGTCCAACGTGGAGAGGGCCTGGCGACCGAAGAGATGACGCTGAATATGGGTCCTCAGCACCCGAGTACGCACGGCGTGCTGCGCTTTGTGGTCAAGGCCGATGGCGAGGTGATGCGGACGGCCATCCCTGACATTGGCTATCTCCACCGATCTATTGAAAAAATCTCCGAAAAGGTCGGCTACCACGGTTTCATGCCGTACACCGACCGGGTCGATTATGTCTCGGCCATGCAGTGCAACCAGGGCTGGGGCATGGCCTGTGAGCGGCTGGCCGGTATTGAGGTGCCCCGGCGGGGCGAGTTCTGCCGGGTGA
This sequence comes from Candidatus Binatota bacterium, assembly GCA_011523315.1. Classification (GTDB taxonomy): domain Bacteria; phylum Desulfobacterota; class Binatia; order Bin18; family Bin18; genus JAAXHF01. The sequence goes on along the minus strand of WTHE01000480.1, from coordinate 5,776 downwards.
TCGCCTGCGAGCTGGGTCGGATGGCCAGCCATCTGCTCTCGGTCGGCACGATGGTCATGGATATCGGCGGCTATACGCCCTTCCTGCACGCCATCCGTGAGCGGGAGAAGATCAATAATCTGCTGGAAGAGCTGTGCGGCGCGCGCCTGACCTTCAACTATATGCGGGTCGGTGGCGTGGCCTGGGATTTGCCGCCGAATTATGCCGATACGGTTCTGGCCTTTCTGGATCAGTTCGAGCCGCTGGTCGACGAATACAACGACCTCATTTCGTACAACAAGATTTACGTCGAACGGCTGGCCAATGTGGCCGTGGTCAGCCAACACGACGCCATCAATTACAACCTGGTCGGCCCCAATCTGCGCGCCTGTGGCATCAAGTATGACGTGCGGCGCGATGAGCCGTATTCGATCTATCCTGAGCTGGATTTCGATATTCCAACCGGCACCGGCGAGATGGGCCAGCAGGGCGACTGCTTCGACCGTTATATGACCCGCATCCGGGAACTCAAGGAGTGCTGCAAAATTGTGCGCCAGTGTCTGGCGATGATCCCCGACGGGCCGGTGCTGGCCAGGGTCCCGCGCAAGCTCAAGCCGCCGGCCGGCGATGCCTATATACGGGTCGAAGGCTCGCGGGGCGACATGGGCTGGTATGTGGTCAGCGACGGAACCGAGTTTCCGTACCGGACCAAGATCCGAACCGGCTCGTTCTCGGCCATGAGTATTGTCGATAAGGTCAGCCAGGGCCTGATGATCGCCGACCTGATTGCCCTGATTGCCAGCTTTGATGTGGTCGCGCCAGAGGTTGACCGTTAGCCGCCCGGCTGGCGAGCTAGACAAAAGTGGGCGAGTAAGGTAGGCACAGCGACGCTATGCAAGGACTCTTCGACCGACTGATGGCCGACGGATGGTTTGCCGGGGTGCCGCCAGACGTGGTGTATACCGCCGGCATGCTGGCCTTCGGCCTCGTCCTGGTGTTTGGCTTTGTGATGCCGATGGTGCCGATCACGGTCTGGCTCGAGCGGCGGGTGTGGTCGCGTATTCAGTCCCGCATCGGACCGAACCGCGTCGGCCCCCAAGGCGTGTTGCAGGGCATTGCCGACGGGGCCAAGAATATTCTGAAGGAAGATATTGTTCCTGACGCGGCCGACCGTCCCCTGTTTCTGTTTGCCCCCTATCTGCTGGTGTGGGGCTTCATTGCGACCTTTGTGGTCGTGCCCTTCAGCAGCAGTCTGATTATTGCCGATCTGAACGTGGGTATCCTGTATCTGACGGCCATGACCGCCCTGTCGGTGGTTGGCGTACTGATGGCGGGCTGGGCATCGAACAACAAATGGTCGCTGCTGGGCGGGATTCGGTCTGCCGCCCAGGTCATCAGCTACGAAATCCCGGCCGGTCTGGCCATTATCCCGGTTGTGTTGCTGGCCGGTACGCTGAGCATGCAGGACATCATCCGGGAGCAGGGCTGGGCTCCGTGGGACTGGTACGCGTTTCATAACCCGTTCACCTTTATCGCAGCCCTGATCTTCTATGTGTCGGCCCTGGCCGAGGCCAACCGCACTCCGTTTGACATTCCGGAGGCCGAATCCGAACTGGTGGCCGGCTTTGCGACCGAATACAGCGGGATGCGGTTTGCCCTGTTCTTCCTGGCCGAATGGGGGACCTTGTATGTGATCGGGGCGGTGATGACGACCCTGTTTCTGGGTGGCTGGCACGTGCCGATCTGGACCGATAACGTCGTGCTGCTGAATATCTCGCAGTTCGTGGTGTTTTTCCTCAAGTCCTACTTCTGGGCCTTTGTCGCCATGTGGCTGCGGGCAACCCTGCCGCGCGTTCGGGTCGATCAGCTGATGTCGCTGTGCTGGAAGTATCTGGTGCCGATCGGTTTCCTCAATATCGTGGGCACGGCAGTCCTGATGGTCATCTGGCCGCAGGGCAACAGCTGGCTGCGCTATCTGATGTTCGTGGCCTTTGTCGTGATTGTCGTGCAGTTCTTCCGGCGGGTCGTGTTCCACATCCGGCGGGCCCGGCCCGAACTGTACTTTAACCCGGCTATCTAGGAGTACGGTATGGCGAATACGAGCGTTCGTCGCTACTTCAAACACCTGTCCGATGCGATCACCACGATTTTTGAGGGGATGAGCATCACCTGTTCGCACTTTGTGCGCAAGCCGTACACCATTCAGTATCCGGACCGAACGCCCGTCCGGATCCAGGATACCCTCCCCCCCCGCTATCGGGGCATCCTGGCGGTTGATCTCGAAATTTGTACCGGCTGTCTGGCCTGCGAACGGGCGTGTCCGATTGACTGCATTGTCATTGACGCCCCCAAAGACCAGAAAACCCGTCAGATGCAGCTCACCCGCTTTGACATTGACATTGCCAAGTGCATGTACTGCGGCCTGTGCAGCGAAGCCTGCCCGACCGGCTCGATTCACCATACGACCGAGTTCGAGGGCGCCGATTATTCCCTGGAAAGTCTGATCCGCCACTATGTGGCCACCCCGGTCGCGGCCTATAAGGCCAAAAAGGGCGAAGAGACCGATCCCGTCGTTGCCCCGATTCTGGAGCGTGGTCTGGCCTATATTGCCGATTATGCCGAGCCGGTTGACATGAAAAAGTATAAGGCTGCCCAAGAGGCCGACCCCGCAGCCTAGGGCGCGGACAGCACGAGAGCCGTTGTGATGAGCGCACTAGTCTTTTATATGATTGCCGGGGTGACGATTGGCACGGCGGCTGTCGTCGCCTTCTCACGCAATCTGGTCTATTCGGCCTTTGCCCTGCTCGGGACCCTGCTCGGAGTGGCCGGCATGTACGCCATGCTGGCGGCTGACTTCGTCGCCATCGTCCAGGTTCTCACCTATGTCGGGGGGATCCTGGTGCTGCTGATTTTCGCGGTCATGCTGACCCACCGGATCTCCGATGTGGCGATATCGAACCGCGTAGTCGGGCCTGTTCCGGCTCTGCTGTTTGTGATTCTTGTCGCCGGGGTGATGGGTACGTGTGTGGTGGGAGCGAACTGGAGCCAGATCGACGCTCCGTCGGCCGAGCCGACGACGGCGGGTATCGGCCAGGCGTTTTTGGGGCCGTATATTTTGCCCTTTGAGCTGGCTTCGGTCGTGCTGTTGGTGGCGCTGATTGGGGCGATCGTCATCTCGCGTAAGGAAATTCGCGGACGGACGTCGGCATCCTAAACGACCTCCCTTGATTTTTTGCCTATTCCCCTTTATGAGGGGACGAATTTTCTCTCACCCCCTACGCTGAACGGATGGTTATGGACGAAGTTCTGCTCGATATCGGGCTCCGCCACTTCTTGCTCGTCAGTCTGATTATCTTCGCGCTCGGCCTCTATTGTGTACTGACCCGCAGAAACGCGATTGGGATTCTCCTCGGTGTCGAACTGATCCTGAACTCGGCCAATATCAACTACATCGCCTTTTCTCATTACTCTTCCGGCCAGTACGACGGTCAGGTGTTCTCGGTCTTTGTGATCATGCTGGCGGCCGCCGAGGCAGTTATCGGCCTGGCGATCGTGCTCGGCATCTACCAGAACTTTTCGACCATTGACGTTGAGGCGACTGACCGCCTGCAGGGCTAAGCTATGGAGCATCCTGTCCTTGTCTCGTATCTGCGCTGGATCGTCCTCTTGCCCCTGTTGGGGGCCATCATCAACGGCGTAGGCGGGGCGCTGATCCAAAAGCATATCGGCAAGATGGCCAACCATATTATTGCGGTCGGCGCGGTGGGCCTCGCCTTTGTGTTGTCGCTGATGGCTTTTGTGCAGGTCTACAACCTCGAACCGGACCAGCGTTTCCTGCTCGACACCACCCTGCGCTGGATCGACCTCGGCGACCTGCAAGTCAATATTGCCTTTTGGGTCGATCCGCTGTCCGCGGTCATGATTCTGGTCGTGACCGGCATCGGCGGGCTGATTCACATCTACTCCATCGGCTATATGCACGAGGACGATGCCTATTGGCGCTTTTTTACCTTTTTGAATCTGTTCACCGCCGCCATGCTGACCCTGGTTCTGGCCGATAATATGCTGCTGTTGTTTGTCGGCTGGGAGGGCGTCGGCCTGTGTTCCTACGCCCTGATCGGCTTCTGGTATAAGGAGCAGGCCAATACCTCGGCGGCCAACAAAGCCTTTATCGTCAACCGGATTGGCGACGCCGGCTTCACCCTGGGCGTCTTCACCATCTTCTGGGCGCTGAGTTCAATGGGCCACGGCTCGGCGGTCTTTCGGGATATGGAAGCCCATATCGGAGTCCTCAACGATCCGAGTGTGGCGCTGTTCGGGGTGTCGGCTGCGACCCTGGCCGCCCTGTTCCTGTTCATTGGCGCGGCCGGCAAATCCGCCCAGATTCCGCTCTACGTGTGGCTGCCCGATGCCATGGCCGGGCCGACGCCGGTCAGCGCCCTCATCCATGCGGCAACGATGGTAACCGCCGGCGTCTACATGATGTGCCGGATGCACTTCCTGTTCTCGCTGTCCCCGACGGCGCTCCAGGTCATCGCTACGGTTGGCGCGCTGACTGCGGTGCTGGCCGCGACGATCGGTCTGGCCCAGAACGATATCAAGAAGGTGCTCGCCTACTCGACGGTCAGCCAGCTGGGCTATATGGTCCTCGGGGTTGGGGTCGGGGCCTACGCTGCGGCCTTTTTCCACGTCTTCACCCATGCGTTTTTCAAGGCGTGTCTGTTCCTCGGCTCGGGAAGTGTAATCCATGCCATGGGCGACGAACAAGACATGCAGAAGATGGGCGGCCTCAAAGCCAAGATGCCGCTCACCTATTGGACCTTCCTGATCTCGACCCTGGCTCTGATGGGACTGCCGCCGTTCTCCGGATTTTTCTCAAAAGACGAAATTCTGTGGAAAACCTTCTCGGGCGGGCATCAGGTGTTGTGGTTGTTGGGATTCCTCGGCGCGGGCATGACCGCTTTCTACATGGGCCGCCAGGTCTTCCTGGTCTTCTTCGGCGAGAATCGAGCCGACCACCATACCCAGGAGCACCTACACGAGTCTCCGCCGGTGATGACCTATCCGCTGGTTGTCCTGGCCGCTGGCGCGGTTGTGGTCGGCCTGCTGGGTATTCCGCACGCCCTGGGTGGCAGTCTGCGCTTTGAGCAGTGGCTGGAGCCGGTTTTCAGCGCTACGGGCCACGGAGCTGGGCATGGCGCAGCCGCAGCCCACGACGCGCACGGCCATGGGGCGCCAGTGGTGGAGTATGTGTTGATGCTGGCCTCGGTAGGGATTGCCCTGGTGGGCGTCCTGCTGTCGGCCCGGCTGTACTACTGGAAGACGCTGTCGCCAGACGTGTTTGCGTCCCTGGGCGGGGGCAGGCTGTATACGACGATTTTCAATAAGTACTACGTTGATGAACTCTACGCGGCGACCTTTGTTCGCTTCTCGCTCCTGGTGTCGTGGCTGTGGTCGGCCTTTGACCGGATTGTCATTGACGGCATTGTGGATGGGACGGCCAAGGTCGTAGCCAATATCGGCTCGATTGTCGGGATGTTTGATAATGGCATTATTGACGGGCTGATTAATCTCAGCGCCAATGCCACCTTTGCCATGGGCAATCGGCTCCGCCAGGTCCAGACGGGCGGTATCAATGTCTACCTGTACGTGATCGTCGGTGGTGTGGCGGTGGCGCAGTTCCTGCCGCGTCTGGCGCCTCAGACGCTGATCAATGTCGCCCTCACGCTGGTTGCCGTGCTGGTGGTGATTGGTCTGATTGCGCTGTTCGCCCCCCGTCGTCCGGCCCGTCCGGCAC
>WTHE01000463.1 GCA_011523315.1 Candidatus Binatota bacterium | reverse complement strand
CGTCGGCATGGCGTCTTTGAGGCGGAGCAGTTGCGGGTTGACGGTGTTCCAGATGAAATATGTCGTGCGGTGCTGGCCGAACGCGGCACTCATGTCGTAGTTCCAGCCGTCGAGCAGCAGAGAGGCGCTCTGCAACGTCCCGCGCAGGCCGAAGGTGATGCCCCAGTCTCGGACATTGCCGCGCATTCGCGGTGTGAACCCGCCAGAAAGATTTTGGGCCAGCGCATAACAGTCCGGGTTGCCCTCCAGCGGGGCCAGCGCGGCCAAGCCGTTTTGCGTATAATCACGCGCCAGAATTGTCGGGCAGTTGCCAGTGCCGTCGGGCGTCAGGTCGGCGACCTTGAGACGCTCGCCGTCCAGATAGACTCCTGTCGTACCGGTCGGCGCGGACGGATGGGGGCCACGGAAATACCACGAGTCCAGGATCTCGCGCTCGGCCCAGTTGCCGAAGGCGTAGGCATGGTGAGAGTCGCTGAGGTCGAAGCCGAAGTTGCCGAAGAATTTATAGTCGTGCGGCACGTCCGGCGCGCCCCACACCATAGCGCGGTGCTTGACAGGAAGCCCGGCGCTTCGTAACGGCCTTTCTATATCGAGTTCATAGCTGCGGTCGGTCGAGTCAGAGTTGACGAACTCAAAGCTGAAGTTGGCAAAGCCGGCGTCGGTCAGCGGCAGCCCGATGTTGGCCGCCGTGCTCACCGAGTCGCCGTCGCCCTGGTAGTATTGCCCCCAGCGGGCTTCGACCGTCCCGCCCTCGGGCGCGTCACGCAGCACGAAGTTCATCACCCCGGCTACCGCATCCGAGCCGTACTGGGCGCCCGCGCCGTCGCGCAGCACTTCGACGCGTTTGAGGGCGATGGACGGGATTGAGCGGATATCAACGCCGTGCGCCCCCTGCGCCTGGCCAAAGGTGAAGATGCTGATCGCCGAGGAGCGGTGGCGGCGTTTGCCGTTGACCAGCACCAGGGTCGAGTCCGGCGGCAGGCCGCGCAGCTTGGCTGGGCGGACCAGGGCGTTGGCATCGCCGATGGCGTGCTGGCTGATGTTGTAGGACGGAACGGTCGCGGCCAACAGGTTGTTGAGGTCGCGCACGCCGTAATTCTGGAAACTGTCGCCGTCGATAACATCGACCGGTACAGGCGAGTCTGCGGCCGAGCGGCCGGGCAGCCGGGAGCCGACGACTTGCAACTCGCCGAGGCCGATGACCTCGTCTTGTTGCGCGGCCTCCTGGGCTCCTGCCGGCGTCAAGCTCCCCGCAAGCAGCAGGACCCCTACTAATCCTCCTAAGCATCTCCCAATTCGTTCCACGATAGCTCCTTGTATGTATAGATCGGATCAGCCCGGCTCTCAGTAGCACTCTCCCGAATTCTACGCAGAAGGGCAGGAAAGAGCAAGTGAACCTGCTTGTCAAGGAGAGGCTTTCGGGTGATAGTGCCGGGCAAGCCTGTCCGTGCCGCCTGTCTGTGCATGAATCCAACACGAGGTGAAAAATGTCCGCCGCAGCCCCTGGTCCCAGCCTGGACATCCGCTACGAACCCAATGAGCGGCCGCCGCATCTGCTGTCCCTTGGCCTCGGCTTTCAGTACGCCCTGCTGGTGCTGGCCGGTATCGTGCTGACCCCGGCGATTGTGATCCGGGCGGCCAATCAGAGCGAGGCCTACCTGTCCTGGGCGATCTTTGCGGCGCTGGTGATCTGCGGGCTGACGACCGCCCTGCAGGCCGCCCGACTGTGGCGCATCGGCTCCGGTCACGTCCTCATCATGGGTACCTCCGGCACCTTCATTGCCGTGTGCATCGCCGCTCTGGTCGAGGGTGGGCCGGGGCTGCTGGCGACCCTCATCGTTGTCTCGTCGCTGTTCCAGTTCGCGTTGTCGGCGCGGCTGGCCCTGCTGCGGCGGATCATCACGCCGGTCGTGTCGGGGACGGTGATCGCCCTGATCGCCGTCACCATCATGCCGATCATGTTTCAGCTGTTGACCGATGTGCCCGAGGGCACGCCGTCGGCTGCGGCTCCGCTCAGCGCTGCGGTGACTCTGGTCACCAGCGTCGTCTTCGTGCTGCGCGCCTCGGGCATCTGGCGTCTGTGGGCGCCGGTCATCGGCATTGGCGTGGGCTGTGTGGCCGCCTCACTGTTCGGTCTGTACGACATCGGGCAGGTGGGCGCGGCGGCCTGGGTCGGCTTCCCGACGGGTGGTTGGGCGGGGTTTGACCTGAGCTTTGGTCCGGCCTTCTGGGCGCTCTTGCCGGCCTTTGTGTTCGTGACCCTGGTCGGGGCGATTGAGACGGTCGGCGATACGGT
>WTHE01000472.1 GCA_011523315.1 Candidatus Binatota bacterium | reverse complement strand
CCGCGGCAGGCCGCTGTCGCGGGCCAACTCCACACCCGCAGCGACAGGGACTACTTTCGGCTCCACGTACCCCAGGCCGGCGTGCTGGTGGTCGAGACCACCGGGCGGACCGATACCCAGGGCACGGTGTGGCAGGCGGACGCTGTCGTGGCCACGGCCACAGGGGGCGGGGCGGGACGCAACTTCCGGCTGCACGCGCCGGTCGAGGCCGGAGAGGCGGTCATTGCCGTGGCCGGGGAGCGCGGGCAGACGGGACGCTACAGCCTGCGGCTGCGCCTGGTGGTCAGCGCTGTGGAGAATCCACGGCCGCATTCTTTCCAGAGCGGTATTGGGATCATCTCGGGCTGGGTGTGCGAAGCCGACGAGGTGGAGATCGAGTTCACGCGGGCCGACGGCACCGTGCTGACCCAGCCGACGGCTTACGGGACCGCGCGGGCGGACACGCGCACGGCTTCAGATGGGGCAGTCCTGTGCGGGGACACGGACAACGGCTTTGGCTTGCTGTTCAACTGGAACCTGCTGGGCGCGGGTACCCATGACGTCAGCGCGTTGGTGGACGGGGTGGAACTGGGCCGTGCCACGGTGACGGTGACGGTCGCGGGGGAGGGAGAGGAGGAAGAGTTTCTGCGGGGAGCCGTGGGGGAATGTGTGGTGGAGGACTTCCCGAGCCTGGGCGAGCGGGTGACGCTGGAGTGGCAACAGCATCAACAGAACTTTGTCATTACGGGGGTGGACTGAGGGAGCGTCCTGGGGGCAACGCTCAGAGCAGTCATTTCCACTCTTCCCCGCTCCTCATGCTATGCTGAGGACATGCTGCCTGCCCTTTTCGGTCCATCCGTTCCCTCCGACCGGGATTGTCTCGCCGACGGAGACCGTGGCTCCCCCGGCTGGCTCCCCTTTCCCCGCTGGCCGGGAAAATCCGGCAATTTTTCGCCACAAGTCCCTGATTTGCAACGCTTCATTCTGAGGGGGGAGAGGGGGTCAGGCTGCTTACAGCAGCAAGCGGTGTGAGCACTGTGCTGTCAACCGCAAGCCCGGCTCCCGTCCGGCATGACGGGAGCGACGGGGCACGGCTCCAACGTATCGTGAAACGCTCTCGGCCGGCGGCTCAGGCGCCCACCGCAGTGACAAACATCGGCGGCATTGACGGATGGGTGATCGTGCAGTCTTTGCCCAGACACGCCTCGGCCTCGGCAACCGCCTCCTCAAGCGTGGCAAAAGGCTCAAAGCCGACCCGCCGGGCAGCCTCGGGGTCTTCGGCGCCGGCCAGAAAGGCGCGGCCCATATGCCTGAGCGGAAACGCGCCCTGGCCCCATAAAATCAGCGGATGGGCGCCGTGAAAGCCGTAGGCATAGCGGTATTTGTGGACATACTCGGGCCGGTGGGCAAAATCGTCGGCGTACACCTCCCACAGCTCAAACGGGTCCTGGGTCTCGGACAGACGCTCGTCGTACAGCTCGATATAGGAGGGATGGTGCCGGGCGTGAAAGCCGGACCGGCACGGATTGACAAAAATCCCGATCCCGCCCTCACGGATCAGGGGACGCTGCTGGTACAGGCCGAAACTGTACGACAGGGCCTGGTTGCGGATCAGGATCGGGTTGGTCGTGGACAGGTTGGCATAGTAGGTCTGGTTGGGAATGCCGAAGACGCCGACATCGGTCTGCCGGGGCACGGACAGCACCTGCTGCTCGTACAGCTTGTCCAGGGTCCGCTCGTGGACCTCGGGGATGTGTCCGGCAAAGACTGCGGCCAGCTCGGCCGGCTGGGCGGTGTTGAGGACCGATTCGAGGGTAAAGATGCGGCGTCCCTTGGCGGCCAGCGCCCGGTCAATGACCGCCCCGATTTCTCCCACCAGCTTTTGGAACGCCGAGCGCTTGGCGTCCATGACCGACTTGCCGCTGGCTGCCCGAAACGGCCGGTGATGATGGCGAATCGAGCGATAGGAACTCAGGCCAATCGCCACCGACTTCCAGCCGCCGTGAAACGGCAGGCTGGTGATGTTGACGTAAAAGACCTGGTCGGAGTCCAGGACCGCCCGGTTGACCTCGACCTCAATGCTGCGGTGGGTTTCGCCCAGGCCGACCAGGTTCTCGCGGTCTTCGGCGTCGTGACACAACAGACGGCTCGGCCCGAAGGTATTGGTGATCTCGGGTCCGAGGATGGTGGCCAGCTCGCTCGTCGTCCATTTGCGGTGCAGGGCGTTGGCGCAGATCAGGCTGATGTTGTGGCGCTGGACACCGGCCTTGTCGAGTTCCTGGAGCAGAATCGGAATGGCCAGAGCCCGAAAGTCGGG
>WTHE01000199.1 GCA_011523315.1 Candidatus Binatota bacterium | reverse complement strand
CCCCCCTGTGGGTGCCCTGCCGTGATTACCCCCTGCGGCCGCCCTGCCGTGATTACCCCCTGCGGCCGCTCCCCGGCCTACCCACCCAGCCCATACAGCCGCACACAGTTGTCAGCCACAATGGACTGCATGTGGTCGGCCGGCACGCCGGCAAAATGCCGGTCCAGGAACTGCTGCGACTCCGGCCAGCTGCTGTCCAGGTGCGGAAAGTCTGACGACCACATCATGCGGTCAACGCCGATGAACTCACGCAGCATGACTCCCGGCACATCGTCAATAAAGGTCAGGTAGCAGTGCTCATGCCAGTACTCGCTGGGCAGGCGCCGGCAGCGCACCATGGGGTCCTTGGCCATGCTGCGGCGATGGTAGCCCCAATCGAGACGGTGCAGAAAATTTGCCGCCCACGACAGCTCGTTCTCGGCCGAGATCAGGCGGAGCCCGGGATGCCGGTCGAACACCCCTTCCAGGATAAAGGTGGCAAAAGCCCGGGCCATGCGAACCGGCAGCACGGCATAGCCGACAGCCGCACTCTCCTCGCCGGTCTCGTCTCGGGTCCAGTTCACATTGGCATGCCCGGAGGCGATGATGTGCAGGCTGAGCGGCAGGCTCAGCTCGGCCAGCGTCGCCCACAGCCGATCCCACTCGGGCGCCGAGTAGCGTGAGCCGTCCGGCGTATCCTGGGGCAGCAGGACGCCGACCAGCCCCTTGTCCTTGGCCCGACGGCACTCCTGGATCGCCCACTCGATGTCGAAGACCGGGACCACGGCAACGCCGAACAAGTCCTGGGGATGGGCGTGACAAAAATCGCTCAGCCACGCGTTATACGCCTGACACACCGCCTGCTGGAGCTGCGGGTCGGGAATCCCGAACGCCCGCATGGTGTAATTCGGATACAAGACCTCGGCATCAACCCCATCCAGGCGCATATACTCGACCCGGGCGTCGGGCTGCCAGTCCTTGGCATCCGTGGCATAGCGCTGGTCGCCCTCGGCCGCTGCGGCATAGGCTTTGTCCCGATTTCTGGCTACCGCGCCCATCGGACGCCGGGCCACGTGGGACGGCAGGCCCTCACACACCCAGCGGTCACCAGCGTCAGTCGAGACGACCTGCGGGCCACGGTCTCGGTAGGCCCGGGGCAGATAGCGCTGCCACAGGTCGGGCGGCTCGATAGCGTGCGAATCGGCTGAGATCACGCGATAGTGTTTCATGGCTGACTCCTTTCTCTAGCGAAACGCCGCAATCGTTTCCTGGAGGGCAACCATCTGATTGCCGTTGGCCGACGAGGGCACCAGAATCGGCGTCTTCAGCCCGGTGTCATACCAGGCCTCGACGCCGTCGCGCACCTCGGCAACACTGCCGTACAGCGTCGTCTGTTGCAGCCAGCGGTCGGACAGCAGGCTCGGAATCCTGTCGGGCTGCTTGTCGGCGACCGCCTGCTGGATATCCCGCATCTCTTCTTCAAAGCCGGCCTCAATCCAGTACTGCTGGTAGTTGGGCAGGCTCACATACGAGCTGAGGATGCGGCGCAGGACCTTGGCGGCCGCAGCCTTGTCGTCGGTAATCACGGTCGGGATCATATTGCCGACAAAGAAGTTGTCGTCGCGCATCTTTTCGGGCGGCAGAAAGCCGAGCGAGGTCGCCATATGCGAGCGCGCGGCGTTGGCCCACACCGCGCCCTGCGAAATCTCGGCCGACAGCCTGGCCATGGCCTTGCGCAGGGTGGCCAGAATGATCGGCGGCAGGCTGTCGTTTCTGGGCAGCCCGGCGCGCAGGTCGTGGATGAACTGGCGCACGTCGGCCAGCGGTTTTCCGACCTGGAGGTCCAGGCGCTTATGGACCGGGCCATGGCTCACCCCGATGCCGAAACGGAAGCGACCGCCCGAGAGTTCATGGATCAGGGCTGCGGTTTGGGCGTAATCGTAGGGGTGACGGGTGTACAGGTTGGCGATGCTGGTGCCGAACGGGATCTCGCTGGTCACCAGGGCCAAGGCTTGGCATAAGCCCAGACCATCGCCCACGCTCTGGCAGTAGATGCCGCTAAAGCCTTCGCGTTCGAGTTGTTGGGCGACATCCAGGGTTGCCTTGCGTCGGCCGGCGACCGCAACGAGCGCAACCGCAGGTTTGGGGTGTGGCATGACGAGTGTCCTCCTTTGTCAGACTCGCCCGGATCATAGCCGGAGTGGGCGGGTTTTGCTACGAGAGGAAATTCGGGGAATTGATCGGCTCGGCCCTTGCCCGGTCTGGCTGCCTCACGTATGAGCCACACTCAGTACACCGACAGGAGGATGCCATGAGCA
>WTHE01000066.1 GCA_011523315.1 Candidatus Binatota bacterium | reverse complement strand
GGTCTGGCCGCACGCCGGCCCGAGCCAGGATACGCACAACGGCCTGGGCCGGGCGCGGCCAGACCCACTTGGTGACCACGTCGGTAATGCCCTTATAGGAGGCCCGGAAAAGACAGGCTTCGATCTCGCTAAGCCGCTGCGGCTGAATGGGCAGCACGTAGGGGACGGCGGACTTTCGGAGGGCGGGGTTGTAGGCCGGAACCAGGTCGCCCGGGACGAGACTGCGCAAACCGGCCTGGGAACCGGTGCTATGGAAGGTTTCGGCGTCCGACAAGAGGGCCAGGGCAGCCTCGCGGTGTCGGGCCTCGACTCGGGCGGCAACGGCTCGCTGCGGGCTGCCGGGGGCGAACAGGACACTATTGTGGGCGGCGGGTGAGTCGAGCAGGGCGCGGATCAGACGTTCGTCAAACACGTAATCGGCCCGCACGATGAGCACCTCCCCGCCCTGCACCTGAAGTGCGGCCAGCGGACCGACGCCGATCCGGTCGGTCGGTGTGTCAGCCGCCACCAGCACCCGCCGCAGACGCTCCGCGCCCGAGATGCCCCAGATTTTGAGCTCGGGTTGATCCGGATCGGTGAGTATCCAGATGCTGGTTTGCACCCCGCTCGTCGCCTTACCCATCGCCTTGGCCGTGCCCCCCGGCGGTCTTATCATAGCCGGCGGATGTGGTATAGGCAGACCGGTGAGACATGGACGGCCTGACCAGAGCGCCGCGTTCCAACTACCCCCACAGTCTGGAGGAACACATGACCGGACAAGAACTGAGAGACCTGCAAGCGCCCCTCAAGCAGCAGTATACGGACCGGCCCGACTCGGCTCGGGTCACCCTTACAGCCCAGGCCCGACTCGGCCAGGGCATCACCTGTAAAGTGGAAACCGGCCAGGCCCTGGTTGAGGCCGGGCTACATCCGGCGACGGGCGGCGACGGCCTGTCGGCCTGCTCGGGCGACATGCTGCTGGAAGCCCTGGCCGCGTGTGCCGGGGTCACGCTCGGGGCGGTGGCCACGTCAATTGGCGTCACGCTGCGTGACGCGACGATCCGAGCCGAGGGAGACCTGGATTTTCGCGGCACCCTGGCCGTGGCAAAAGACGCGCCGGTCGGTTTCAGCAGTATTCGGCTCAGCTTCGCTATCGATTCCGACGCCGAGCCCGAGCAGCTGGCCACCCTGCTCAAACTGACCGAGCGCTACTGCGTGGTCTACCAGACCCTGTCCGGCAGCCCCGACTTATCGGTCTCAAGTACGCGCGAGCCACGCTGAGCCACAGCAGACAGGCGCATATCTGGCGACAGCCGCAGAAAGGTCGGCATGTTCATCATGTTCATCCTGGCCCATTTGTCAGACCTGCACGTCACCCCGGCGCTTTTCCGCTGCTTGCCGCAGCGGCTCAACAAACAGACGATCAGCTGGCTCAAATGGCGCGTCCGGCGTCGCTATGAGTACCGCCCCGAAATCCTGGAGGCGCTCATCGCCGATCTGCACGGCCAGCGCCCGGACCATACGGTGGTCACCGGAGACCTGACCAACCTCGGCCTCGAGACCGAACTGCGCGCGGCCCTGGGCTGGCTTGAGCGGCTGGGTGGCCCCCGGCAGGTCAGCCTCATTCCCGGCAATCACGACGCCTACACCCCGGCCTCAACCGCCAGCCTGCGGGCCCACTGGCGAGCCTATCTGGGCTCCGATACCCCGCAGGCCGATCCCACGTCTCCAGACCTGTTTCCCAGCCTGCGGCGACGCGGACCGGTCGCCCTGCTCGGCGTGTCGAGCGTCGGTCCGACCGGTCTGTTGTCGGCCGCCGGTCGGGTGGGACCGGGCCAGCAGGCCCGGCTCGGTCGCCTGCTCCGGAGCCTCGACCGGGCCTGCCGGGTTGTCCTGATGCACCACCCGCCCACCCGAGCCGGTCTGCCGCAGCGACGGCGTTTACGCGACACCCAGGCCCTCCAGCGCGTCCTTGCCGAGTCGGGCGCCGAGCTGGTACTGCACGGCCATACCCATACCACCACCCTGACCCGCATTCCGGTACCGCACCGGTCGGCAATTCCGGTGGTTGGGGTACGCTCAGCCTCGGCTCTGGGTCACAAGCCCAAACGCAGCGCCCAGTACCACCTGTACAGCCTGACCCCCGGTCAGCCCGACGGCGTGCAGATCAGCCTCCGCATCCGCGCCTACGACCCGGCCTCCGGCGGTTTTCACCAGCTCGGTCCCTATCAGCTCAGCCCGTTTGAAAAAAAGAGCCTGCCGACTGATGTATTTTCGGTTATTTCAGCGTAAAAAGGGACGATCAGTGCGGAACAACAGGAATAAGG
>WTHE01000277.1 GCA_011523315.1 Candidatus Binatota bacterium | reverse complement strand
GGATATGGGTGTGTTCCGGAAACCAGATCGACTCAAAGCCGCGTTCCTCACAGGCAGCGGCCAGATCGTCCGGGCGCATGGCGTAGTCGGTCGCAAACATCGTAATACCAATATCCATACTCGTCCTCCTTCAGGCAGTGCCCTTAACAGGTTCTGGAACGTGGATCAATGTCGGCGCCTGTTTTTGGGTTTGACACGAACGGATTCGGGGTGTAAGAGGGGGGGAGGAACGCTGAACGAACGTTCACTCTTACCATTCTGAGGAGGGCCGTATGGCAACTTTTGATACCCTCATTCGAGGCGGTACAATCGTCGATGGCAGCCGTCGCCCCCGGTACATCGGGGATGTCGGCATCAAGGACGGGTATATTGCGCAGATCGCACAACCCGGCACGCTCAAACCCGGCGATGCCGCAAAGACCCTGGATGCCAACGGTCTGGTGGTTGCTCCGGGGTTCATCGATCTCCACACCCACTATGACGCCCAGATCAACTGGGATCCCTATGTCACGCTGTCCGGCTGGCACGGAGTGACCTCTATCGTGCTCGGCAACTGCGGCTTTGGTTTCGCGCCGGTGAAACCCGATATGCGTGAGCGGGCGATGTTGACCATGTCTCGGGTCGAAGCCATCCCCTACGAGTCGATGAAGGCTGGCATGAAGTGGGAATGGGAGACCTTCCCCGAATGGCTGGACTTTCTGGACCGGACGCCCAAAGGGATCAACGTCCTGAGCTTTGTGCCGATTGCTCCGATCATGATCTGGACCATGGGGCTGGAGGCGGCCAAGACTCGGCCGGCTACCGACAAAGAAAAACAGACCATGAGCCAGATTCTGAATGAATCGCTGGACGTCGGTGGCTGTGGATTCTCGGCCCAGCGTTTGGGTGACGGCTTTGTGTCTGTCCAACGCGACTACGACGGCACCCCGATGGTGACCGACACCATGGCCGACGAAGACGTGCTCGCCTTCGGCCGCGTGCTCAAGGAACGGGGAGAAGGCTTCATTCAGCTCACCCAATCCAGCCCGGACTTTGAAGCCGATATGCGCTTCTACGACCGTCTGGCCGACGAGTGTGGTCGCCCGATTCTGTTCAATGCCACCGCCACGCGTGACGACCGGCCCAGCATCCATCGCCGCATCCTGCGCTGGATGGAGAAGACCAACAAAGCCGGGCGCAAGATCTACAACCAGACCGCGACATTCCGTCAGGGGCTGTACTTCAGTTTTGCCGATATGTCGGGACTGTTCGACGGCAACGATGTCCTGCGCGAAGTGACCATGGGCACGCCTGCCGAACGGCTCGAAAAGCTCAAGAACCCGGCCATTCGCCAGGCCCTGGTCGCCGAGTACGATACCGGCCACACCCCGGTCGTGACCGGATCGCTCAAAGACTTCACGGTCGAAACCGTGAAGAACAAGAAGAACGAAAAGTTCATCGGCAAGACGGTCGAAGAAGTCGCCAAGATGGAGAACAAGCACGTCGTAGACGCGATGTTCGACATTGCGGTTGAGGAGAATCTGGAGACCGAATTCTATACTCCGGCGCGCAACGTCCGCGAGGAGTATGTGTCCGAGCTGATGTCCTCGCCGTACAGCATGGCTGGGGTGTCAGACGGTGGTGCGCATACCAAGTTCATCACCATTGGCGCCTACCCGACTGACCTGCTGACCTGGATGGTGCGCGACGCCGGCTTCATGAGCCTGGAAGAAGCCCACTATCGTCTGAGCGGCATGCCCGCCCAGTGCGCCGGCTTCCAGAATCGCGGCGTTCTGCAAGAAGGCGCCCGAGCAGATGTGGTCGTCTACGACCTGAAAAACCTCAAGCTGACCCCCGACAAGCCCGAGATCGTACATGACTTCCCGGGTAACGAGTGGCGGCGGATCCAGAAGGCCGACGGTTATCGCTGGATCATGGTCAACGGCGACGTGACCTTTGAGGACGGCCAGTGCACGAACGCCACGCCGGGTCGTCTGCTGCGGCACGGCAAGGGCTAAGTCCTCTCATCCAACCGCCTCGGCGCGCAGTCTCCAATATGACACAACCGGACGAGCGCGCCGGGCCGATTCATTCGGGCGGGCGTGGCGCGGGCGTGAGCCTGGCCGCACCCGCCCCTATCACAAACGCCCCAATACACACCACCAGCGCCCAGTCATAACTGCCGGTTGTGTCATAGATCGCGCCCAGCACGACCGGACCCAGGGCACCCGTCACACTCACCGCCACCGTCCCCATCACCCCGCCAATCGTCCCAAAGGCGTTGAGCCCGAAGTTATGACCGAGAGCGAGCGGCCACAGCACAACCAAGCC
>WTHE01000150.1 GCA_011523315.1 Candidatus Binatota bacterium | reverse complement strand
GACCGACCGTGGTCGCAAAGTAGTGCGACCGGTGCCACATCAGCAGCACCCGGTAGTTGGGGTAGGTGAGAAAGGCGGGGCCATCGGGGCCGCCGGGCAGGATGACGGAGGTCGGCAACGGCCGGGTGGGCAGATCGTCCCCGTTGCTGCGGCGCACGCCCAGGGCCTGCCACTCGTCGAGGGATTTGGTCACGTCAAGGCCCGCTAAGTCGGCATCGAAACCCGCCGGCAAGCGGACCCGCCGCCCCCACGTCTGGTCATATTGCCAGCCGGCTCTGGCGAGGTAATTGGCGGCGGAGGCGAAAACGTCGGGCAGCGTTTCCCAGATGTCGCGGCGCCCGTCGCCGTCGTGATCGACCGCAAACTGTTGGAAGCTGGACGGCATGAACTGGCTCTGCCCCATGGCGCCGGCCCACGAGCCGAGCATCTTGTCGGGCTGGACGTGGCCGTCATCGACGATGCGCAGGGCGTCGAGCAATTGCCCACGAAAGAACGCGCCGCGCCGCCCGTCGAACGCCAGGGTAGCCAGGGCGTCGAGGACCGGGAAGCCGCCCGTCACGCGTCCGAAATCGCTCTCGATGCCCCACAGCGCGACGATAAAGCGCGGCTGAACCCCGTACGCCTCGCCGATTTCGGTCAGCAGGGCCCGGTGCTTCCGCAGCAGGCGTTTGCCGCGGTTCACGCGCGCCGGCGGCAGTACCCGCGACAGGTACTCGGCGTAGGTCAGGGTCCCCTCGGGCTGCCGGCGGTCGAGTTCGACGACCCGCGACCGGAACGTCAGGCCGGGCAGGACGGCGTCCAGGGTGTCGGAACCAATCCCTTCCGTCAGAGCCTCTTGGCGGAATGCCGCGACCCACGCCGCAAAGTCCTCCTCCTGGGCACCGGTGAGGGTGGCATAACCCGTCGCCAGGAACAGCAAAGGCAGCACCATCGCCGTCAGTCGGCGACCGCTTCCGATGGTGTCCTGAAGCAGCGTGTTGCGCATGGATGACTCCCCGAATCGGCCTCGTGAAGAGCGTGTTCTCATGTCGTGCCGACAGCGACGCAAGGCTACTGACAGCACCGGAGTTTGTCAATCGGCGCCGCGTCCGGCGGGCAACTCGTGATGCGCTGCGGAACATAGCAGATTCACCGCTGTCGTGATCTGAACCAGGCTATAAAGGCATGAGCCACAAGACAGACGCCGTACGGACCGTGTCGGGGAGCACGCCGGCGTACTTCTGTTAAACTTACGGCGGAACAGGGCACGATCTGCGCCAACAGGGACTGAAACCGCAAAGATAAGGAGGCCACGATGAAGAGGCTCGCTGTCGTGACGATGGTGCTGTTGCTCGCCGGGTGCGGTGGGGACGGAGGCGGCAATGGTGTTGAAATGCCGGAGGATGGAACGCCGTTGGCGTCGGACGAAAGAGGGGAGCGGCTTGTGAGAATTGTGGAACGAGCTAATACCCTGCACGCGCCTGGTGCGCACGTGAGCTATTCCTTTTCAGTCCTCGGTAAAACGGATGGGGACAGCCTGTTTGAGCCCGTCTCCTGTGAAGGGGTCAGATGCTCTGCTGAGAGCCTGGGCGTGGAACTGGATCTGGACCTGAGCGCCCTCGTTGATCTCGATATCGATATTTCCGTAAGCGAAGCCAATCTTCAATCGCGTGATGGATTCGACACCGCCGATGTCAAGGGCAGCTTAGACCTCTCTGACATTGGGGTGGTTCTACCTGGGATCACAGTTACCGAAATCCCGGAAGTAGAGGTCTATGGGTTCTGGGGAGAGCACGGCATGGCGGGCTTGGCCCTCGCAGACGGCCCCTACGCCGGCCAAATTCAAATTGACGATGACGACAGCATGTTCGCCATCCCGTTCGACGGCCACATGGAGGTGGTCATACCCTTTGCCCTCGGTGCCGCTTCCGGCACGAACCCCTCCGGAACGGGAAGCGCAACCTGGACTGGCATTGCCGAAGCCGTCTCTCCCCGTACCTTCATGCGGCGGGAGGGGACCGCAACCTTGACGATTGCGGACTTGTCCTCGACCGAGCCCGCGGTCAGTGTTGCCATCGACATTGACGGAAGTCCAATCGACAAACCTGGATGGACGGATATGGCTCTTGCTGGAGGCCACTTCAGATACGGGACCGTCGAGGCCGATTACCTGGAAGGGAATTTCCACGGCGCCGATCACAGCGAGGCCTACGGCGTCTTTGATACCGACACGTTCACCGGCGCGTTTGGCGCCAAACGACAAGGCGACAGCGAGTAAGCGCGCGGAACGTCTCGCGCATTCAACTTTACCCACGTATGGGTAGACGTATAATGGC
>WTHE01000770.1 GCA_011523315.1 Candidatus Binatota bacterium | reverse complement strand
CGCCTCCCTGGAAATAGCGCTTTGCAAGCGGACTATACACGGTCACTGCAACCGGCAGCTTCTCTTCATACTCGTAGATCACTCGAACGAGATGTTCTCCTGTCCGGTACGCCATAAGATACGGATGTTCGTTATCGCCGTTCCCGCCGAGGAGTCCGTACCCTGTTGCGATCGGGTTTCTTCTTCGGGAGCGGGGGTTCAGCCCATTTGAACGCCATTTCTTTTGCGCTCACAGAGGCGACAGTCAGTTCAACGCGCTGGCCCGGCTCGGCGTCGGCGGGCGCGTTCTGAGGGTCTTGTATTGGGCCTTCCAGTCCGCTGTCTAAGTGTTTGGCTTTCCAGCCGCCTTTTCTGGTCTTTTCCTCCAGGAGTTCGGCTTGGACGCGATCCCCGGCTTTGGCATTGGTTTGTGACGGGCGTGAAGGAAAGGAGTAGACGGGCGCCCTCCGGCCGTCTCGCCTGTCCGTACGTCCGCCAGGTGACAGTCCTTGCCCTCCCGATCTGCTTGGGCGTGGGGACTGGTCGGCCTGCCGCCTCAATTCCTGACGTGCAAAGTCTACGAGTTGCTGGAGCGTCGTCCTGCTGGTGACCTTGTCGGGCAGATAAGCAGCAGGAAAAGCGATGAGACGGACCACCAGGGTTCCGTCTTCGTGCGTCGCCAGGCTCCAAAGCGCCGGAGAAGCGTGGCGGTCTCCCTTTTCAGCCGATTGTCTGTCTCCGCCAACGGAACGCGGCAGGCCGAGGGCAATGCGATTGGCTGCCTTGAGATTCTTGGCGAACCGTTGCAGCACCATGCCGGTTTGGTCAATCGCGTACCAAGGGTCGGCCCAGGCGGTGGACTGGTCGGGGAGAATGAGGGCTTCCTCAAGAGCTGGGGCCTTGGACGGCGCTTGTTGTCTGCCCAGCTTGCAGTGTTCTCTACATGCCGCCGCCGCCGTTATGCAGTCCTCCTTCGAGTTGATACCCGGCACCTCAATGTCGTCAAAGGAGCCGAAGCCCTTACGCGACCGCGATCCAGCCCCGCCAAACTGCGTGAGCAACCACAGCGCCGCCGTAGCCTGTTCCAAAAGCTGCTGAGGCGTGAGAGGAACGCTATTGAACCGGCCGGACTTTGCGGTCAACGTCACTCGCCAGATCGACCCGGCAGGGAGAAACCAACGTCGGTCCTTCTCTGCCATGCCGTAAGAGGCGTAGAACAGTCCTTGGGTAACTTTTTGCCCGGAAGGGGGTCGCGGCAAACCGTGGTCCCGCTGAAACTTTTGATCCCGCTTATCCGGGTGCCGCAGTGGGCTCCCCCCTTCTATGAAATCTACCGCAATACGCACCGGACTGCCCGACTGCGCATCGCCCCATACCGCGGTTTCTAGCTTCTTGAGCGTGTCCCGGCTCAGGTGAGCGGCGTGCATGGTCCGCCACCACCAGCGCAGCAGGCCGCGCAGGGTGGCTGGGCGCAGGTCGCAGTCGTCTTTTTTCTGGTTGGCTCCGGCGAGAAAGGCGGGTGACACCAGCCGTAATTCATAGGACGCGCTGGCAAAACCGGCGTTAGTGAAGTCGGGTGAGAGCGTCACAGCAGTTTCGCCTTCAGTCGGCTTGAATCGCCCGTAGCCTGCCGCGGTCTTGGCGCCGGCCCCTTCAAAGGTCAGCGCCTCCCTGAGCCAGCCGCAAGCTGTTTCCAGCAGGCCGTCGTTGCCGCGCTTGCGGTCGGAAAGGGCGAACTCAAACTCTTCGTCTCCGCCAACAGCCAAGAAATAGACCAGGGTCGGGTTTTCCCAGTCACCAGGGTCATCGTTATCAGCGTAGTACTCGACGTGGTGGTTGTTGACGACATCAAGGATCAAGCGTGGCCAGCGAGTCGGCCACGCATCGTGAAACACCAGCCGCCCGGCCGCAGCCTCCTCCGGTCCCGCGATTTCCTTCGGTCGCCAATCTTGCTTATGGCCTTCCGAGCCGGGGCTCCAGCCAAAGGTTTCTTCGATCTGCCGCCACGCCTTCTCTTGGTCGGCCTGCGCCGGTGCCCACACCGTCTCGGCCCAGGCCCGGGTCAGGCCCTTGATGCCGCTGCCGGGCAGGTACACGAAGCCGTAGACGGGATGCAGGGCAATGCCGGCGTTTTCCAACGCACCTGACCGGGACAGGTGGAGTGTCAGCGCTCCCCGTGTGGTCATCGACAGCCGTCGTGCCCTGAGCGCTTCCAGCATAGTGGTACGACGGTCCAGGAGCTTCCTCAACAATGCATTGTCTCGAAGAGTCCGGGCTACTTTTTCTAGAGCAGTTTCACGCTATCTTGAGCCATAGCCAGCATGCGCGAGGTAGTGG
>WTHE01000516.1 GCA_011523315.1 Candidatus Binatota bacterium | reverse complement strand
GGGTGCGTGAGGTCAAGGTACTGGTTGACGGCATCCCGGAAACCTCCCCGGACGGGCAAACCCAACTCGATAATATCGACCTTGGGGCAACCCGGCGGATCGAGGTTTTGCGCGGGCCCGCTTCTTCGCTGTACGGCAATGCGTCCGGGGGCGTCATCAATATCATTACCGAAGACGGCCCACGCACACCGTTTCTTGAGACGCGCGTCATGGGGGGATCGTTTGGCCTCCAGAAATATCAGGCAAAAACGGGCGGCCAAGCCGGCAAGCTGAATTATATGCTGAATGCCTCGTACTTGTCTCTGGGCGGTTTTCGGGATCACAGCCGCGCCCAAAACGTCTTACTGACCGGCAAGCTCACATACACGCTCAGTCCCACGTCCTCCCTCACTACCCTGCTGAGCTTTATGGACGCGCCCTTTGCCGACGACCCGGGCGGCATCACACGGGCACAGGTCGAGGCGGACCGCCAGCAGGCCCGAGACCGCAATGTCTTATTCGATGCGGGCGAGCGGGTGACCCATGGCCGGCTCGGCTTTGTCTATCGCAACCAGTTTCTCCCGGGGCACGAGATCACGGTGACGCAGTACTCTGTCTTCCGGCAGTTCGCTGCAAAGCTGCCCATCCTGCCACGCTTCGGTTCCGGTGTGGTCAAATTCGACCGCTTTGGGATCGGTGGCGGCGTCAAGTACGCGCATGACGGTCGGCTGTTTGGTTTGCGGAATCGTTTTATGCTGGGCCTTGATGTCGAGTTCCAGGCCGATAATCGACGCCGGTTTGACAATACCGCAGGGGATATCGGTCAGCGCCGCTTCCACCAGGACGAAGACGTGCGCAGCCTTGGTCCGTTCCTGCACGATGTCTTCTATGTGCGTGACAATCTCCAGCTCAGTTTTGGGCTGCGGTACGACACGATACGTTTTTCTGTGACTGACCAATTTCTCGAAGACGGCGACCAGTCCGGCGTGCGGACCTTCGATCACATCAGTCCCATGGGGGGCATTCTCTACAGCCCGCTTGACGCCCTGCACCTCTACGCCAATGTTTCAACCGCCTTCCAGGTTCCGACCACGACCGAACTGGCCCGGCCCGACGAAGGGGGCGGCTTCAATACCGACCTGAATCCGCAGCACGCCCTGAATTACGAAATCGGCGCGCGCGGCACTATCTGGAACCGCCTCACGTATGATCTTGCCCTGTTCTGGATTGTCATTGATGACGAGCTGGTGGCGTTTGAGAGCGCATCAGGTCGGAACTTCTTTCGCAACGCGGGCCGGTCAGAGCGCAAGGGGCTTGAACTCGCGTTGCATATCCCCCTGCTGGAGGGCCTTCGCTGGAGCCTGGCCTATAGCCTTCTTGAGGCTGAATTTGACCGCTTTCTTACCCCGTCCGGTCGCTTCGATGAGAATGATGAACCCGGCATTCCCCCGCACCAGCTCTTCACCGAACTCTTCTACGCTCATCCTTCCGGCTTCTACGGGGCGTTGAGCCTTCAGCATGTGGCTGATTTCTCTGTGGATAACGCCAACTCGGCACAGAACGACGCCTACACCGTGCTGAATCTCCGCATGGGCTACGAAATGACCGTGGGCAACAGCCGCATCGCTCCCTTTGTCGGTATCCGCAATATAGCCGACGACGGGTATAATGGCCTCACTCGCCTGAATGCGCTTGGCGGCCGTTTTTTTGAGCCGGCAGCCGGCATCAACGCCTACGGGGGAGTGACCGCGAGCTACGATTTCTTTTAGGCCAGGCCTCCTGTGAGGAAGGGCCGTATGGAGACGGCCAGCGCCACGGCTTCTGGGTCACCCGCAAGGTGGACGGGAGTATCTGGGAAGGGCTGTTTGTGAACGACATGGCGGAGCCTTGCTCCGGCCTTTCTGGTCGGTCGATTTTTCTCTGTTTTGGGACCGCTTGCTCTGAGGAACCGGCTCATGAACACAAAGACGGGCCGGATGCTATCTATCACGCGCATGAGGGTTGGCATCGCTTTTCAGTCTCCTGTCCGTGTCTCGGTGCGGCGGCGGCCCCGGATGCGCCCGAGTCGGCGGCCACCGGACCCGGGAACTGGGCCGCTGGCGGTGTTCCTCCCTGCTGATTTTTTGGTGTTCCTGCCAATTTTGGCAGTGTCCAGAGCGACGCCATGGGTCATACTGTGGTCTCATGAACGACCAAGACGTCTTCGAGCGCATCGTGGCGTCCTTACATGACGCCGTGCTCGACGAGACCCGGTGGTCGGCCACCTCGGCCCTGATCGATGCGGCCTGCGGGACGCAGGGCAATGCGCTGTTTGTTGGTGCCGGCCCGAAGGACGATGGCCGGGTCCTCTTTGGCCAGCTCTACTACCGGGGGGCCAGCCGTGACGACCTGCTCCATGAGTACCTCACGGTCTACCACCCCCTCGACGCCAGCGTGCCGCGTCTGCGGTGCCTGCCCGCCAACCACCTCGTGCATATCACCGCCCTGTACACCACCGAGGAGTTACAGACCTCACCCGCCTACAACGAGATGTTGCCCCGCCTCAACGCCCAGGACAGCGTGAATGTCCGCCTGACCGGGCTGGATGGGTCACACATTGCCTGGGACATCGCCGACCCGGTCAGCCCAGGCGGCTGGAGCACCCCGCAGCTGGCGCTGCTCAGAGGGCTGCTGCCCCACATCCGCCACTTTGTCCGCGTCCGCCAGACGCTGGCCAAAGCCGAAGCAGAAGGCGCGGCCTCGCCCGCCCTGCTCAACACCACCCGGGTCGGCGTCATCCAGCTGGACCGACACGGCCAGATCCTGGTGGCCAATGACCGCGCCCGGGACCTCCTGCGACGCGGCGCTGGCGTGTCAGACCGGGACGGGCTGCTACGCGCCTCCACGCCGACCGACCACACCCGGCTGGAGCGGCTGATCGCCGCCGCGTTGCCGGCCGCCTGCCCCGCCGTCGGTGGGTCGATGCTGCTCCACCGCGAGGCCGTGGCACCCCCCTTCCTCGTCCATGTCACGCCGCTGAGCGTCCGGCAGCCGGACTTTGGATCCCCGCGCGTGGCCGCGCTCGTGCTGCTTGTCGAGCCGGGCGACCAGGCCCGCCTTGATCCGCGCCTGGTCGCCGCGATCCTGGGGCTGACGCCGATGGAGAGTCAGGTGGCGGTCTGGTTGGCCGAAGGCCGGACCGTGGGGGAGATAGCGGGACTGACAGGGCGCCAGGCCAACACCGTCTACTATCACCTCAAGCAGCTCTACCAGAAGCTGGGCATCGCCCGGCAAGCGGACGTGGTGCGGCTGGTGCTGTCCATCGCCGAGTTTGTCTAACCGCGCCGGCTCCCGCGTCCGCCCCCGCGCTTCAGGAGGCGTCTGCCCCTGGCGGTGGCGTCAAGCACTGCCGGACGCAACACGGCCGTGCCCGCTAGAGGGAACGGAAACCACCGCCCTGGCGGCGCGGGCGATCCCGCACCGGTACGGCACAGATCTGCGGGCAAACAGCGTGACAAGATTTTTTGAGGCTGACTGCCAATCTTGGCAGGGACAAACAAGGAGCAGTGTAGTACAAGCTCTCCGCACAAAAGGGCGGAGGAAGCTGAACCCGCTGCCCCGGGACCCCTGGCCAGGGCACTGGAGTACAGCTCTCAGGGGAGAGGAAGGGTGCTGTCCGATGCAAAGCTTCTGGCTCTGGATTCTGTTGGCGGGGGGGCTGGCGGTCGGCTCCGTTCGCCCGGCCGTGGCCCAGTCGTTGTTCGACCTCAAGTGGTCCGAGGCGACCTCAACGGAGGTCCAAGCTCTACTGGAGCAGGGGGCGGCGGTCAATGCGCGGGACAGGTTCGGCCGGACGCCCTTGCACCTAGCGGCGCTGTTCAACAACAACCCAGCGGTGGTAGCACTGCTGCTCGACCGCGGGGCAGCGCTCACCGCGCGCAACGGGTCAGGCGAGACGCCCTTGCACCGGGCGGCGAGAGTCAACGAGAACCCAGCGGTGCTGGCGCTGCTGCTCGGCCGCGGGGCGGCGGTCAATGCGCGGAGCCAGAGCGGCCAGACGCCCTTGCACCAGGCGGCGGTGCTCAACGAGAACCCAGCGGTGGCGGCGCTGCTGCTCGACCGCGGGGCAGCAGTCAATGCGCGGGACCAGCTCTACGGCGAGACGCCCTTGCACCAGGCGGCGAGGGTCAACGAGAACCCCGCGGTGCTGGCGCTGCTGCTCGACCGCGGGGCGGATGCCACCCTGCGCGACAACCAGAACCGGCTGCCTGTTGATTTCGCGGCCAAGAACGAGCACCTCCAGGGCGCCGCCGTGTACTGGCGGCTTAACGAAGCGCGGTATTGAGGACGGGCGGCGCGGCCGGACTGAAGCTTGACACTTTGAGTGTTCTCAGCCGCCTCGCCCGTGTCTTCTAAAACGGGGGGATACTGTTGGCGAACTCAAAAGAGAGCAAAATCCGTTATGAATCTCGCTTCTTTTGACTGGGATGCACCTCAAAATCCTATGCCGGAAGGCGGTTGCAGGACACTACAATAGGTTCGCCAACAGTATCGGAGGGTTTTGTGGGACAGCGCCACGATGGGCCGGGCCGGGGGCTGACACGACAGGGCTCACGCCTCATTAAAACAGGCCCGGCACGAAGCGCCCGCCCGTGTCCTCGGTGGTGCACCGACCGTTGTCCACGGCACTGTCGCCCTCCCCACAGCACACATCGCCCTCACTGCACGTAAAGCCGTCGAACAGCAGCCGCGAGGCCAGCGTCTGGCCCCGGCTCGAAGGGTGGAAACAGTCGCAGCACGACAAATCCTGTTCGGTAAACTTGTACTCCCACGACGCGTTGCTGAAGCTCAGCTGGGTCCCGTCGGCCTTGGACGCTCCGCCTACCTGTTCTCCGCCGACCGTGAGCGTCGGCGAGGCTTGTCCGGCCGGGATGGCGGCGTACTCATAGGTCACCCGCTCAAGAATATCGCGGTACTGCCGAGCCAGGGTATACGCGTCCGCGATCCGTTCATCCGAGCAGTCGACGGTGAGCGAGCCGCAGATGCCCTTCTCCTCTCGGCCTTCGAGAACTGAGGGAGCAAGCTCCCATACTTCGCCGCATGACAACCCGGAGCCTAGCCCGCAGGCGGCTTTGGTAGGGTGGTTGCACAGCTGCGAGACCCGCACCAGCGCGGCGACGCCGATCTTCAAATCCGGCACTTCAATCAGAATATCCAGGCCCTTGCGGAATTCACGCTCAAAGGCTTCGGGCGTGGTCCGACAGTGCTGGTTGGGGTCCTGGTCGCCGCCCTGCGGACAGTCGGCGTTGCGCTTGTCGATTATCCCGCCGCAGATATCGTTGTGGCCGAGCGCCACGGTCGTATAGCGGGGGGCGGCGAGAGGCTCAAGACTCGCCTTGATCTCGTGCGTCTGCTCAACAAAGTCGTCCAGCATCGTGGCGCCCGACTCGGCGCTGTTGGGGCTGACGACCTTGATCGTAGCGTCCTGGCGAGACTCCAGCCTTTCGGCCTGACTCAGAACTCCATCGTCGGGGGTCAGGCTGGTAGCCCAGTTCAACTCCTCCTGATCCTCGTTGGGACAGGTGGTGATATCGGCGTTGAACGCCTTGGTGATGCTGTCGCCAACGGCATCCATCGACTGGATGCTGGACGCAAAGGGGTCTGTGCGGGCGATCAGGAAGTTCTGTAGACTCTCCTGCCAGGCGACAATGCTGTCGGTGCCCTCGCGCGGAAAGTCTTCGAGCCGTGCATACCTGCCCACGCCCTCCAGAAATTCCGCTCCAAGCTCGGTCACGGTCACCGTCGCCTGGGCGAACTCCCGGCCGTCGGCCCGGACGCTGAGCGTATGGCGGCCGGGCTCAAGCAGACTCCAGTTGAACAGCAGGCCAAAACCATTATTGCCGTCATTGCCGCACGCCCCTCGGGTATCGTTGCGGCTGGTGCCAGAGGCAGCCTGCCACGGTTTCGTCTCATCGTCGTCGAAGATCACCTCAACCCGTCCGGCCTCGCACACCCAGCCCGAGATCACGCTCAGTCCGCTCTGGAACGAATCGGGTCGCGGGTTCTCCAGGAACGCGGTCGGCTGGGCCAGGAGCACGGTCGGGCAGCCGAGTCCGCAGCCGAGTCCGATGATGCCGCTGATGAGGCTGGCGAACAGCAAGGCTGTGTAGGGCGGTGTTCTCATTCAGGCTCCTCCTCTCGCTTGTGGACCTGTGGGTCCCCAGGGCAATCCCCCCTTGTCCGGCCACGCATCGCACGCTATAGCCGTCTACGGACACATGCTTTGACCCTTCCTCGGACACGCACAAGGACGAAAGTGACAGCTATGGACCTTCTCGACAAGACGGCGGAAAACCGGCAAGCGGGCAGGCGCGCACCAGCGGCGGGCCTGATCGGGCTGGGCCTCGTCCTGATCCTGGCAGCCGCCTTGCCGGCCCAGGCCCAGGATTCCACACCAGACGCCACCCCGGAGGTCAGCCCGGAAGAACAGGCAGCAGCCTCTGACTATACCTTCACGCTGGAAGATGTGGTCGTGACCGCTCAGAAGCGCGCCCAGCCGAGCCAGGACGTGCCGCTGTCGATCACCGCCTTCGACGCTGAGCAGCTTGACGCCCTCAAGGTACGCGACCTCGGCAGCCTGTCGATCAACATGCCGAACGTGACCCTGGACGATGTTGGTACGGCGCGCGGTATCGCCAACTTTTCGATTCGCGGCCTGGGCATCAACAGTTCCATTCCGTCCATCGATCCGACGGTCGGCGTTTTTGTCGATGGGATCTACATCGGCACGAACGCGACGGTCCTGTACGACGCCTTCGACCTGGAGAGCATTGAGGTCTTGCGCGGCCCGCAGGGCGTCCTGTTCGGTCGCAACGTGGTGGGCGGGGCTGTGCTGGTCAACACCAAAACGCCGACGGACCGCTATGAAGCCAGGGTCCGCAGTGCGGTCGAGGGCGGCGGCAAGGCGCCCAACATGTACGTGTCGAGCACGCTCAACGCCCCGCTGACCGACACCCTGCGCGCCCGCTTCACGATCTACTCCAACCAGGACCAGGGCTGGTTCGAGAACGAGCACGACGGCCGGGCCTTCGGCGCCCAGGATACGCTGATGCTGCGGCCGGTCGTCAGCTGGCAGCCGACCGAGTCCCTGGACCTGACCCTGCGCTACGAGTATCAGGATATCGATGGCGACGGCCCGGCGGCTCAGAACCATACCAACGGCTCCGGCCTGTCCAACCCCTTTGCCAACTTCGACCGCGACAGCTTCAACTTCGCCGTCGACGAAGAGGGCCATATCAAGTCCGAGGTCCACTCCTTCAACACCCGCCTGGATTGGGACGTGCCCCTGGGCCACGGCACGGTCACCAACATCTTCGGCTGGCGCGACGGCTGGGGCGATGCCGTGAGCGATATTGACGCCACACCGCTACCCCTGTTCCACGGCGGCGCCGTCCAAGTCGCGGAACAGTTCAGTAACGAGCTGCGCTACAGCGGCCTGTTTCTGGACAAGCTGTTCCTGACGACCGGGTTTTATTACTTTCAGAACGACATCGGCTATCACGAACACCGCAACCTCGCCTTCGGGACCATCCTCCAAAGCGGCGGTGGCGACTATGAGGTTGAGACCTTCGGGCTGTTCACGAATGCCGACTACGACCTGACCGACCGGCTGACGCTGACCGCCGGGCTGCGCTATACCCATGAGGCGAAAGAAGCCGATATCACGAACCTGACCCGAAACGGCGCCACGCCGTGCCACATCGTGAACGGCCCCGCCTGCCCGAGTCACTTCGGAGATGAGGAGAGCTGGAACAACCTGTCGCCCAAGATCGGCCTGACCTACCGGTTTGACGACGAGAGCCTGATCTACGCCCACTGGACGCGCGGCTTCCGGTCCGGCGGCTATAACCTGCGCGACACCTTCTACGATCTCAGCCGCGACCTGCCGAGCGCGCAGGTCGCGCTGCTCGAACGGCTCGGCCTGCGGGTGGCCCGCGACCTGGGTGCCGAGCCGTTCGACGAAGAGCGGGTTGATAATTTCGAGATTGGCTTCAAGAAAACCTTCGGCGACCGCGCCCGCCTCAACGCGGCGTTTTTCTACAACTTCGTCGACGACATGCAGCGCGAACTGTCGCTGACCGAGGAGCTGCCCGTCCTCAATCCCGACACGGGTCTGCCGGTCATCGAGATTGTGGACGGGCGGCCCACCCTGCAAACCCAGGCGAACATCGTGCAGGTGGTTCGGAACACGGCCGACGCCGAACTGTGGGGCTTGGAAGCGGAGGGGATGTTCGCCCTCACCCCCAGCCTCGTCCTGCTCGGTTCGGCCGGTTTTGTGGAGACGGATTACGCCACGGTCAAGTTCGACCTCAACCGCGACGGCCGGGTGGACGGCCGCGATGAGGACCTCGAACCGCCCCGCGCCCCGCGCTGGACCTACAGCCTGGGCCTGCTGCACACGCTGGACTTGGGCCGCCGCGTGCGGCTCGCCTCACGGGTCAATTACGCCTACCGGGACAAATGGTATGACACCGACGACAACCTCGGCTTCAACCGGCAGCAGAAAATGCTCCAAGCCGGCCTCGACCTGCACATCAACGACGGTCAGTGGGTGATCGGCCTGTACGCCAAGAACCTGCTGAACCAGGCCAGGTTTGGCGGCAATACCCAGCTTCCGTCGGCACTCGGCGGCGGCACCTTCTCGCCGCTGGCCAGAGGCCGCACCTTCGGCCTGGAGCTGACCTACCATTTTATCGGCGCCTGACTGAACAGGGCCGGAGGTCTTACGCTCGGCCCGCTCTCAGACTCCCGTCCCTGCCGCAGCACACCACCTCTCCCACCGCGCGGGCTGACCACACTGTCGTGAGCACCGCCCGGCAGGGGCTGCTTCACTTTGCCGAGTCTGATACATAGGGGCAGCTCTGACAAAAAAGACAGGAGGACAACATGAAACACGCATGGCGCGCATTCCTCGTCGGCCTGCTGCTCGGTGGCGGCTGGCAGCCGGCCGTAGCCCAACAGGCTGAGCTTGCCCAGCTTGACGACGCCCTCATCCAACAGGCCTTTTATCCGTATGCCGTAGAGAAGCCGGCCCTGGCCGGACTGGAGCCGGGCACAAACATCTCGGCAGACTCGTGGCAGGCCGCCGAGAGCTACCTGCCGGTGGAAATTCTGGACAAGATCAAAGCCGGAGAGTTCGCCTTCAGCGTCCAGGAGACGACCGATCTGCCGGTCAGCGAGGCGTATATTGAAGCCACCCGCCAGCACGCCGGACAGGTCCGGATCGGAGACGACGGCGAGCTGAGCGGCTATGTGGCCGGCCTGCCCTTCCCCGTGCTCGACCCGGCCGACTCCCAGGCCGGAGAGAAGGCGGCCTGGAACGTGCGCCACCGCGACCTCGGCGATACCCTCCAGGTGTGGAATACCTTTCGGCTGCTCGACGCCTCGGGCGAGGCCGACCGGGAGTTCGAGAACTACTATGTCGTGGCCCAGGGCATGCACCGGCCGCGGGCCGAGGCCAACCGCTGGGAAGAGGACGGGGTGTTGCAGAAAGAGTTCTTTCACATGATCACTCCGTTTGACCTCAAGAACACCATGAGCCTCAAGCACCGCTTCGCCAAGGACAGCGCCAAGGATGCGGACTGGATGTACACCCCGGCCAGCCGCAAGATTCGCAAGCTGATCGTCAAGCATGAGGACGCCTCGTTTGACTCGGGCTTTCTGAACGAGGACTTCTTTGGCTACTCGGGCTACATCAGCGCCAGCAGCTGGAAGCTGCTGGGCTCGCGCCTGATGCTGGCCCCGGTGGGCGCCAAAGCCGCCGCCACCACCTTTGGCGGTCGCGGCACCTGGTATCCGGTCGATCCCTGGGAGCTGCGCCACATGTGGGTGCTGGAAAACATCCCCAAAGCGTCCGACCACCCGTACAGCAAACGCCTGCTGTATATCGACCAGCAGATGTTCGTGCCGGTCTACATGCTGGCCTATGACCGCGACGGGACCCACCACAAGACCCTGTTCGAGCTGTACGGCAACCCGCAGTTCAACCCCGGCAACGAACACATCCGCGCCCCGATGTGGGTCGGCGAGTCGATGATCGACTACGAGAACAATTTCGCCTCAATGACCGAGGTGGACAAGGTCGTCTACGATCAGCCCCTGCCCGACGACTTTTTTCAGCTGAACCAGATTGTGGCCCGCGGCCGCTAAGGCAAGGTGAGCGGATGCGGCACAACATCTCCCTCCGACACCCGAGCCCCGTCCGGCCGGCCCACATCCTGCTGGCCGGGCTGGCCCTCCTCGTCTCTGTCTCCCAGGCCCAGGCTCAGTTCACCGCTGAGCCGCTGTCCTTCTCCGGCAATATCCAGACCCAGCAGATCTTTCGGCATCCCGAGGTGGACAAGTGGTCGATCGTCCAGCAGCGCAACACCGTCCGCCTGCGGCTGGAGTACGACTGGATTCGGAACGGCCAGCTCATCGACCGCTTCGACCTGCCGTGGATCAAGTCGGCCCATTTCGTCGGCCTGTACCGCGGTTCGTATGACAGCGTGTACGACTTCCGACCCGGCCCCCGCCTGGAGGTCTTTCCCTACAAGGGTCGGGCCGGCCGGGGTCAGAGCATGGCCGAACTCGACTCCAAGGCTGCCCAGGCGCTGCGCTTTGAGAGCGTCTTCCGCGAGGTGTACACCGATGTCGAGCTGGCCGACCTGCCCCTCAGCCTGCGGCTGGGACGTCAGATGATCGTATGGGGCGAGTCGGACAACCTGCGCATGCTTGACCGCACCAACTCCCTGGACGCCACCTGGCACGGCGGCGGGGTGGGCCAGGAAACCTGGGACGACCTGCGGATTCCGTACTGGATGATCCGCGCCACCTATAATTTCGGGCAGGTCGGCAGCCTGAGCGACGTGTTTCTCGAAACCTACTGGGTGCCGGGTCTGTGGACGCCGCTCAAGTTCGGCTACACGCCGGGCCGGCCGTGGAGTTTCCCGTTTGCCAACACGCTGGGCGACTTCGAGCTGCTCAAGGGCACCGTGCTGGGCCGGCAGGGCGACTACCACAAGAATGTCAGCGAGAACAGTCAGGTCGGGGTGCGGCTGGGCGGCACCACGCCGTCGGGCCTGACGCTGACTCTCAACTATCTGTACCAGCGCACCGGCCACGAAGACGGGGTCAATACGGCCAGTCTGCGCGGCCGCAACCAGTGTCGGCTGGGCTCGGCCGCCTGTCCGTCGGTCGCCGCAGTCGCGGCCAGCAACACGGCCCTGCTGGCGCGCGGCATCCTGCCCGCCGAGGCCTATTATC
>WTHE01000631.1 GCA_011523315.1 Candidatus Binatota bacterium | reverse complement strand
CGCGGAAGTGATAATACAGCGCCCCGCGCGTCACCCCGGCCCGGCGCACGATCTCTTCGGTCTTGGTCGTCGCATACCCCTGGGTGGCGAAGATAGTCCGGGCCACGTCCAGCAGTGCCCGGCGCGTTGTGCCTGATAGTTCAGCGTTCGTTGCCACCGGTTTCCTCTCCTCTGATAGCCAATCCTCGTTTGCCTACCACCGACCTCATTGAGTGTGTGGCGGGCGCCCCGCCCGGCGGTGGTTGTGAGTACCCGGCCGGGGCGCTCCGGCCTCCCGCGCGGATCGGAGGTGCGCACGGGAGGCAACCGGAAGCGGGGGGTCGCTGCCTACATTCGCCGCAGCCCGTCGAGCAGCCGGCCCAACGTGACGGTCATTTCCTGTCGGGCCACAGTCCTCTTCTGAGCCTGGGCAATGTAGCGCGCTGCCGTGGCGCACATCGCCCAGACCACATGGACACACGGGTCGAGCGGCAACGGTTGTATCACGCCCTCGGCCCGCAACCGCGCAAGGACGGTGTGCAGGAACCGGAAATCCGGCGCCCGGCGTCGCACGCCGGCCCAATCCAGGACTGTCGGAGCATCCGCATAAACGATCCGCCACACGCTCGGGTGCTCGACCTGTTCAAGCCACACCTCCAGGCTCGCCATAAAGCGCTCCCACGTGTCGCCCTCAGCCATCTGCATATGTGTCTGCACGGCGTGGACGTACTCCTGGCAGACTTCGTCAAACACGGCCGCGAAGAGCGCGGTTTTTTCGGGATAGTGATGGTGAAACGCCCCAACGGTCACACCCGCCCGCCGGGCAATCTGTTCTATCGTGGTGTGGGCATAGTCCAGGTCGGTAAACAACGTCCGGCCCGCATCCAGCAGGGCGCGCTGGGTCCGGCGAGAGTGTTCGGCGTACGTGGCCACACTGTCCTCCCTTTCTGGCCTGGTGCTTCTCATACGACAGTTTCCCGTTTTTGTCCCTACAAGAACGACGAGGATAAGAGTCACCTCGGTGATAATTATGTGACAATTTCGCCGGAGGGCGGAGCCGCCGTCCCGCCGCTGACGCGGGTCCTGTCCTGGTGTGCCGCCCACCGCCGTGTTCACACATAGTCGGCGACCGACAGTACCAGCCGTATCAGGTCTGCCTGTCGAGCAACGCGATGTTTGCGAAAGATATGCCGCAGGTGCCAGTGGATGGCCGCTTCCGTGCGCCCCGATACCCTGGCCATCTCGCGCGCGGTCTTACCTTCCGCCAACCAGACCGCCACTTGAGTCTCCCCTGGGGTGAGCCCCAGGACCTCGGCCACCACATTGGAGTCGATATGGGATTGCCGCCCCGGCTCGACCAGCAGGACCAGTGCGGCGACCCGTTGCACCCCAAAATCCTCCCGTCGGCTGATCACAGGTTTGACGTGGACCACGAACGGCAGCAACACAGACGGGCGACGGAGCGTCATCGACCCACTGGTGGCAACGCCACCCACGGACGGCAGCGCCCTGGCCAACAGCCGTTTAAGCTGGTCGCAGTCGGTCGGTATGTAGGCATACAGCTCACCATCCCGGTCCGACACCCCATCGCCCTGCCGCAGAATGGCCCGAGCCCGGTCATTGGCCGCCACGACCCGCCCGCGCCGGTCCAGGTAGAGAACCCCCAGCCGGGAGGTGTCGAGCAGGTTCGTCATGGATGTGCTCAGCGCTTCGGCGCCGACCAGCGCCTGCCGGACGCGCACAAATTGTCGGATATGAGGCAGCAGCCCTTCTAACAGCGCGAGCTGCGACGATTCCCAACCCCCGGGGGTGACGGGGTCGGCGATGACCCAGGCGATGTGGGAATCGTCCGGCCCGTCCAGGCGCACGTTCAAGCCATCCTGGCCGCCGGACCGGCGCAGCCCCTCGTTGTAGGTGGGCGAGGTCTTCAACTCCTCGGGGGTGAACAGGTCGGTGACGTGTGCCAGGCGACTGTCGGGCAGTTGCAGCACGCGCGGCGCGCGTTCATCAATGGGATAATAGATAGTGAGATACCCGCGTTCCAGGTCTACGCGGCGCTCCCCCCGGTAGTAGGCCCGGATGGAGCGGATTTGGACATCGTCGGCGATCAGCAGGACATTGCCCTTGATGCCGCAGGCCGCATCAATCAGCGCCGAGGTAGCCGGCCAGTAGGCATCGTCAAGCATGGCCTCGTATAAGGACGCCAGGATGCGTTCGAATGCGTCTTGGTCGCTCATGCCGTTCCTTCCTCCAGTACCGCAAGATGGAATGGAGTGGCGCGTGAGATGCCGTGGGACATGCCTGCTGTTGCGCTGCCTCCCTCCTCCAATAGGACAT
>WTHE01000504.1 GCA_011523315.1 Candidatus Binatota bacterium | reverse complement strand
TTTGAGGTCGGGCACGACCGGGTCGCGTTTGCCGGAGGCCGGCAGCGGCCGCTGGCCGGGCAGCTTTTCAAACGGTCCGGGCAGGTCGAATTCCTTGGCCATCTCACGCATGGCGGGCAGGACTTCCTCGCCCAGCAGGCGCAGGCAGGTCTTGCGGTCCTCAAAGTTCATTGGGCCGTGGTGGTACCAGGTGGCGAAAATACCCGGCCGGAGTGTCTCCAGCATGCGCCGGATCTTGGCAATCACCGTCTTGGGAGTCCCGGCGATGATCAGGCCGGCTTCCTTGGAGTTCTGATAGTTCTCGTCGATACTGGCCAGGACTTCTTCGACATTGGTGTTGCCTGCGGTTTGGCGGACAATCTCGGTCCCGGTCCGGGGATCGGTCAGCGCCCTGGCCAGCCGCTGGGTGGCCGCCTTGGAGTTGTAGCCCGGCGGGAACATCCACTCGGGCCGGGCAAACGAACCGAACCCGCCGCCAAACACAAAGCCGCGGCCCAGCTCTTCGGCCTTCTCCTCGGTTTCGGCCACGACGACATTCTGCAAGTAGCCGAAGTTCTCCGGCCCGGCCTGGTAGCCTTCCTGCTCGGCCACATCGGCGTACAGGTTGACCATCTCGACCGTCGGTTCGATGTTGGTGCCCAGAGCGACATAGGGATAGCGGTGTTTGGCCGCCCACACCACGGTCTCGGGGCTGATCACACCCGGGATCCACTGTTGGGGCACCGGCTTCTGAATCGGTAGCTGCCAGGGGTTGACGAAGCGATAGTGGAAGTGCTTGCCCTCGTAGCGCCACGGGCCGGGCTTGGTCCAGGCCTGGTTGATGAAGTCGTGAGCCTCGTTGAAGCGCTCGCGGTTGTAGGCCGGGTTGATGTTGTTGGCCAGCTGCTCGCTGCCCGCACCGCGCACCCAGCCGGGCACCAGGCGGCCGCCCGAGATCATGTCGATGGTGGCCAGCTCTTCGGCCAGCCGCAGCGGGTCGGCCACCGGCAGGGGGTTGCCGAGCAGGACGATTTTAATCCGTTTGGTAATCCGGGCCAGAATCGCGGCTTCGACATCCATGACCGCACCGCCACAAAAGGGCGTCTGGTGGTGCTCGTTCAGCATCACCCCGTCAAAGCCCAGTTCTTCGGCATAGATGCGCTCGTCCAGATACTCGTTCATCAGCTGGCCACCCCGGTCGGCGCTGAACAGGGTGTTGGGCAGGCCAAAGTAGCTGCTGCCGTTTCTGATGATTTCCTCCTCCGGGACATCAATGTATTCCCGTTCCGAAAAAGACATAATATGCATACCAGCTTCCTCCTTTCTTCTTAGACCGTGAACCGTTCCTGCATCCGCTCCCACCAGGCGCGGAGATCAGGCGCATTGTCAAACAGCGGTTCGTCGCTGACTCTGGTCACCCAGGTGAAGGTCCCGAACAGACAGATATCAGCGTAGCTGAAGACGCCGAAGAGATATTCCTGACCGGCCAGCGTCGCGTTCAGGTCGGCCAGGGCCTTTTGCAGCTGGGGGCGGAACTCGTCCCGTCTGGCCGCGATGTCTTCGAGCCGCGCGCCGAAGCGGGACTCGCGCGACTGGCGGAAGTAGTCACGGTCGCCCGGCTCAATCTTGTCGAAGATGTCGCCGACAACGACCGGAGCCAGGGCCGGGTGGACGGTGTTGTCCACGTACAGATTAAAAAAGTGGCAGGCTTCTTTGTGTCCCAGACCGGGGAAGATCCGGGGCTCGGTCTGGCGTTCCTCAAGATCACACGCAATCGTCCACGAGTCGGACACGACCGTACCGTCGTCGTGTCTGATGACCGGGACGCGGTCCTGGCCGGAGAAGGTGAGTTTGTGCTTTTCCGTGAAACGCACCGTCTCAGTCGTGTAGGGGAGGTTCTTATAGCGCAGAACCGCCTTGGTCCGTGAGCAAAACGGGCTGAAGCGCAGGTCGTTCGCCCCAACAAGATCATACAGTTCAATCATGGTCGGTCCCCTCCGCAGTCATCTATAAACCGCCTTTCCCACAGCGCTTATTTTTTGTCAAGGCGTCTGCTAGGTATGACGGCAGGGAGGACAGCCGATGTGTGGACGTTACGCCTTGACCTCAGACCCGGAACGCATTGAAGAACGCTTTGGCTGCTCGTTGTCCGACCTGTCCTACTCCCCGCGCTATAACATCGCCCCCAGCCAGCCGGTGCTGGCGCTGATCGGCACCGACGACAACAGGCGGGCGGGCTTTTTGCGCTGGGGGCTGATTCCGCCGTGGGCCAAAGACCCGTCGGTCGGCGCCAAGATGATCAACGCCCGGTCCGAGACGGTGGCCGAAAAGCCGAGCTTCAGGCGCGCCCTGCGCCGTCGGCGCTGCCTGATTGTGGCCAACGGATTCTACGAGTGGAAAAAAGACGGTCCGAGCAAGACCCCGCTGTACATCAGTCTGCGCTCGGGCGAGCCGTTTGCCCTGGCCGGACTGTGGGAAAAATGGGTCGCCGAATCCGGCCAGGCGATCCACTCGTGTACGATTCTGACCACCAGCCCCAACGCGCTGCTGGCGCCCATCCACCACCGCATGCCGGTCATCCTGACGCCTGAGGCCGAAGCGGTGTGGCTGGACCGCAGTGTGCAGGAGCCCGACGCGTTGCGGCCCCTGCTCAGCTCCTATCCGGCCGAGGCCATGACGGCCTACGCCGTGTCCGATCTCGTCAACTCTCCCCGCAACGACAGCCCCGAGTGTCTGAAGCCGCTGGACTCCGTCGAAACACCGGAGCCCAGCCGCCCCTAGCGCACTTCACCATTATGTGTAGCCGTGTAGGTCAGGTTAGCCGGAGGCGTAACCTGACATCCTGGACTTGTCGGATTACGCTCCGCTAATCCGACCTACTACACTCTCCCCGCAACGACAGCCCTGAGTGTCTGAAGCCGCTGGACCCGGTCGAAGCGCCGCAGCCCGGCCGTTCCTAGCTGCGCGCGTCCGGCTCCAGATCGACCTGCATCGGCAGCAGAAAGCGCACGACCATATTGTAGAAGCCGGTATTCAGGGTCAGTTCGACAATCTGCTCATTGTTCAGAAAGTCGCCCAGGGCCTGAAACGTGGCGTCAGATACCCGGACCTGCTGGGTGACTTCGGTGGCATAGCGGATGACGGCGCGCTCCCGGTCGTTAAAGGCCGGGTCGGTTTCCCACTCGGCCAGCCGTTCGACCTGCTCGGGCCGCACGCCGACGCGTCTGGCCAGAGCCTGATGGTGAACGTACTCGTAGTCACACTGGGTGAGTCGGCCGACGGTCAGGATGGCCAGCTCCCGATAGCGGGGGTCGAGCGTGGTGCGGTTCCGCAGCCCGTCGCTGAAATACAACATACGACGCAAGAGCAGCGGACTGTGGGCGGCAACCCGGAAGATGTTGCCGATTGCGCCGCGCTGTTCGAGCAGCGTGTCGAAGATATCACGTTCCGGCTCGGGCAGATCGTCGCGTTCAAGATACGGCAGGCGGGCCATGGCGATCTCCTTATTTCCCGAATTCGGGCGGTCGTTTTTCCAGAAACGCCCGCATGCCCTCACGGGCGTCGGCGGACAGAAAGAGTTCGGCCTGGCTGTCGTGCTCATAGCCGAGGGTTTCGTCCAGGCCGGCGCTGGCGCCCAGATACACCCCGCGTTTGATATGGGCCAGCGTCCGGGGCGGACCGGCGGCCACCCGCCGGGCAAAATCGAGCGCCTCGGCGCGAAAGCTGTCGTGCGGATACACCCGGTTGAGCAGACCCAAGCGCAGGGCCTCGGCGGCGTCGATTCGCTCGCCGGTCAGCATCAACTCCAGGGCTTTGGCCGTTCCGACCAAGCGGGGTAATGAGGAGAAACCCGCCCAGTCGGGGACAAGCCCAATTTTGACGAAGCTCTCGGCAAAGCGGGCGGTGTCCGCGCCCAGGCGCAGGTCACAGCCCAGGGCCAGATTCATCCCCGCCCCGGCTGCGGCGCCGTTCACCGCAGCAATCACCGGCTTGGCCATGCTGCGGATGAGGCGGATGATCCTGCCGCCGACGACCATGCGGTCTTTGATTACGCCGTCGTTGTTGTCGGCCTGGAGTTCGGCCATGCTGGCGATATCGCCCCCAGCGCAAAAGGCGCGGCCCGCACCGGTAATCATCACACACCGCACCGCGCTGTCGTCGGCCGCCCGTTCAAGCGCGGCCAGGAGTTCCTCGCGCATCGTGCCCTCAAAGGCGTTCAGCACCTCCGGGCGGTTGAGGGTAATACACGCAACGCGATCAGATACCTGGCTGAGAATGCGATTTGTTGACATGCTTGTCTCTCCGTACGCACACATAGCGTTTTTAGCTCAGCACATGAAGCAGCGCTCTGGCGTCCTTCAAGTCCCGGGTGTCGCGCCCTTCCGTAAACCGTTCGTACACCTCGGCCAGCGTCGTTCTGGCCATGTCCTTCTTGCCCTGCCCGTGCCACAGACGCCCCAGGTCGATAGCCGCACGCAGTTCCAGAGCCTTGGCCTGCTGTCGGCGGGCAAGCGTCCGTGCTCGCATCAAACACTCTTCGACATGTCCGACCTGCTCCGTCTTTCCCCCAGAGCTGATGCCCTGGCTCTGAAGGAGTATGCCTTTCGTCCGACACACCTCTGCCTCCCACCATTCCTCTCCGGTCTGTTTCAGCAGTTCCAGAGCCTCGTCGAGCAAACGTAACCCTTGGGCCGAATCGCCCTGTTTTGCGTAGCCTGCGGCCAGCAGCCCGAGATAGTAGGGGCGTAAGAGGACGGTCCCACCAGCCTCGGACATGGCGACGCCTTCCCGGCTCTGGGCAAGTCCTTCTTTTGCGTGGCCCTGTTCAACCAAGGCCCAGCCGCGCAGGACTGTCGCAACCGCAGTGAGGTGGGCAAATCCGTTTTTGCCGGAGACGGCCAGGGCAGCCTCGGACCAGCGCCGGACCTCGTCCGCCGCGCGACAGAATTGGTGGACCATGGCCATCCAGTTCAGGGCATAAGCGAGCGTGTAGGGATGCTCGGTGTCCTGAGCGAGACGGAGCGCCTCTTGGCTGAGTTGCAAGGCGCGGTCTGGATACCCGCGCAGCCACAGCGCAAAGGCGGCCTGAATCTGGCACACGACTCCTGGGTCTTGTCCATATACAAAGGCGTGGGAGCGATGCTGGGCAGCGTCATACAGGTCCATTGCCCGCTCGAAATGCTGGGAGCCGTGTTTCAGCTGCCCGCTCCATAACAGCGCCGATCCCTGCCCCAAGCTGGCCTCTAAGAGCAGAGCCGGCTCGTGGCGGGTCTCGGCCAGCCGCAAGAGCTGTTCCCCGAGCGCCCTTGCCCGACCCAACTGCGCCCGCAGCAGGTATTGGGCCATCAACCCCCACAGGACGGGAAACAGCAAATCTGGCTCTTCAAGCTCTTGGCACAGAGTCCGCGCATTAAGATAGACCTGCTCAAGCTCCAACGCGGCGTGGCCTTTGGTGGCGATGAGCGCCGGTCCCAGCGTCAGGCACAGGCCGACCTCGCACTGATCCCGTGCCAGGCCGGGTGGCAGCTTCTTCAGGAGGGCGAGTCCGCGCCGACACTGCGCGCTCGCCTCCTGGTAGCCGTGTCGCCGTAGCGCGTTTTCTCCGGCTTGTCGATAATACGAGACGGCCCGGAGCAGGTCGTCTCCTCGCTCAAAGTGGCTCGCCAGCTCCGCTGCGGCCTCGGTCGTTCTGTCGCCCTGGCAGGCTTCCAAATGCTCGCCGACTCGCCGATGGAGGCGGGTCCGGCGTCTGCGGGGCAGTCCGGCGTAGAAGACTTCCTGATACACGGCGTGAATGAAACGATAGCGGGTCCCGAGCGTTCCGTTCGGCCACTCCATCCCGCTTTCATCCCGGAGAAACTGTTGGCGTACGGCGAGTCTGGCGCAAACGTCCTCGACTTCTTCCTCGTCTTTTTCAAGCCCTGCGGCGACAGTACTGACTGCAAACTCTACCCCGGCCACACTCGCCGCTTCCAAGACTGCCCGCTCTTCAGTATCGAGTCGTTCGATCTGCCGTTCAATAAAGCCTTGCAAACTGCCCGCCAAGCTTCCGGTCACGGCCTCCTCAATCTCCTGGAGTGACCGGACCTGCCCGCTGTCTGCCAGCAGCCCTGCTCCGGCCAGGGCGTCAACGACGCTGGCCATGAACAGCGGGTTGCCGTCCGTCCGTTGATGAATCAGGCCTGCCAAGCGCTGTGGCAAAACGGTCTGGCTACAGCGGTCGGCCAAATAGGCTTGAACATCTGTCTCACTCAGGTAATCGAGGATCAGTTCCTCGCACTGTCCGTGGAACTGTAACTCGCGCTGAATCG
Organism: Candidatus Binatota bacterium; assembly: GCA_011523315.1. Classification (GTDB taxonomy): domain Bacteria; phylum Desulfobacterota; class Binatia; order Bin18; family Bin18; genus JAAXHF01. The sequence goes on along the minus strand of WTHE01000504.1, from coordinate 4,984 downwards.
AGCGGAGGGGAGGCTGGCTGACTATTGCGTCAACCGGGCGGTAGGTTCCAATGACCAAGAGGCGGGCGGGTTCCTGCCGCTTGGCCAGGAAGGCCAGCAAGTCCAGGGTCGAGGGATCGCTCCAGTGGAGGTCATCCAGCCACACAATCACGGGATGTTCTTGTGTCAGCGCTTCCAGTCCCTCGGCCATCTCCCGCAGCATGCGTTCCTGGCTTGTCCCAAGAATCCGACGCTGGACATCTTCGAGTGTCGCGTCGCTGAGGAGCCAGGGCAACTGGGCCAGCCAAGTCGGAGCGTAGCGCAGCAAAACCTCAAGCAGGAATTCGCCCCGATGCTGGCGGCACAAGCGTCCTAAGGCATCGAGAACCGGCAAGTAGGCTTCACCTGCGCCATACTGCTCGACACACTGTCCACGAAGAACGAGGAGCTTGTCAGCTCCGGCAAGCCGATTCAAAAACGCCTCTACGACAGAGGTTTTCCCAATCCCGGCTTCGCCACTGATGAAGACCACTTGCCGTGTCCCGTGGAGTGCCTGTCCAAACCAGTCTGATAGGCGCTCCAATTCCGGCTCTCGTCCGACAAAGGGAGAGCGGCGTGTCGTCAGGGGGCGGACGGTAGGGGATTCGTTGGGCTGCCCTTCCGGGCTGCGCGTCTGCCCGCCTTCAGCTCGGCCTGGAGGCGTCGGCGTTGCAATGAAGCGGTAGCCTCGTCGGTGCACGGTCTCAATGAAGCGGGGGGCTTTTGCCGCGTCGCTGAGCGCTTTGCGGATCTCTTTGATGCAGGCGGTCAGCACACCATCACTGACCGCAGTGTCAGGCCAGATTGTCGTAAAGAGTTCGTGTTTGGTGACCAGCTTCCCGCGACGCTCAACAAGGTGGCGTAAGACGGCAAAGGCTTTCGGCTTCAGCGGAATAGACTCCTGATGCCGCCACAGCTGTTCATTCTCCGTGTCGATCCGAAAAGGACCGAAACGGTGAGACAGCTCGGATTTTTCTGCGCTCATACAAAACTCAGAACTTACTCAGGACTTATTCAGGACGCGGTGCCCACTGAAGTGCTAGCCTCTCCACATAACAGTGGAAACAGAGGTGAGAAAGATGGCCAGAGACCCGAAGAGTATAATCGGAGATAGCCAGAACCCCTCTCAGCTCTCCGTTCATTCTTCCTTTGTCGTACAATTCCGGACAGCGAACGATATAAAACACGGCTCCTGTGATGGACGAGTTGAGCATATTTCCTCTGGTCAGGCCGCGGACTTTTCTTCGGTCGACGATCTCCTGACGTTTATCGAAAGAGTCCTAGCCAATTCTCGTCAGCGTGAGTAAAACACATACGCTCAAGGGAAGTTAGGAGTTCTGAAGTATGGTATCCAAATGCGCTCAGTTGTTCGGCGTTGTGTGTGTGTTCTTTGTTTGCTGGAGCGCTGCGGTCTGGGCGGCGAGCCCATTCATGATGATCAATCCGCCCGTTCACCTGTCGTTTACCGGCTTTGCGTCCTCATTTGCGGTTATCGGTGACGTCGATGGAGATCAGGTGCCTGACTATCTGGTTGGTGCCTATCAGCACAGATGGCAGGGCAACGACAAACAGGGCCGAGCCTTTGTCTACAGCGGTCACAACGGCCGGCTTTTGTATGCCCTTGATAGCCCACGTCCCCAACCAGACGCCGCGTTTGGATTTGCCCTTGGAAGCGCCGGCGATGTGGACCAGGACGGTATACCGGATCTCCTGATTGGAGCCTTTGGCCAGGGCGAAAAAGGGAGCGCCTGGGATCTTGTTCAGCGCGAAAAAGAGCGTCGTGGTGACACGACCGGGGGCGGCTGGAGGCTCATCGAAAAGGAGCAGGCCCGTCGCGGTAGAGCCATGGCCATGGAGAAAAACGTCGGCAGCGGGCAAGGCTTTGTCTTCAGTGGCAAGGACGGACGCTTCCTCTACCCCTTGCAGGCGCCCCAACAACAGAAAGGGGCAGGATTTGGCTGGGCTGTTGCCTCGTGCGGTGATCTCAACGGCGATGGTATTCCAGAGCAGTTGGTCGGGGCCATGGCTCAAGATGGATTGGGCAAGGTCTACATTTTCAGTGGCAAGGACGGCACTCATCTGCGCACCTTGTCCCCACCCGTCTGGGCCGGCCGTATGGCTTTTGGCTGGTCTCTGGCGGGCAGCCCAGACCTCAACGCCGATGGCATTGCGGACATTCTGGTTGGGGCACCGTATACGACCGTTGGGGAGGCGACCGTAGAAGGCCGGGTCTACGCCTTCAGTGGCAGCGATGGCACTGTCCTGTTTGCCATTGATGACCCCCAACCCAGCGCTGGCGCAGTTTTTGGCTGGCATGTTGCCGGCAGTGGAGATCTCAACCAGGATGGCGTCCCCGACATTCTGGTCGGGGCGCCCTATAAAGACATTGGCCCAAGCCCTTCTGAAGGGGCGGCGTTTGCCTTCAGCGGAGCCGACGGAGCGCTGTTATTGTCGCTGCATAATCCAGGGCTCACCACACCATACGCTACGTTCGGCTACGCGGTCACGGGCGTCCTCGATGTGAACCGGGATGGCGCTCCCGAGATCCTGGTTGGCGCGCCGTATCAGACTGTTGACGAATACCATCTGCAGGGCGAAGTCTTTCTTTTTAACGGCCGTGATGGCCGGCACCTCGCCACCTTTGATAATCCTCACCCGCATCAAGGGTCGAGCTTCGGCTATGTGTTGGCATCACCTGGCGATGTGGACGGCGATCATCTGCCCGACTTTGCCATCGGGGCTGCTGGCCAGAGTATTCGCAACAAAGTCGCCGTTGGCCGGATCTACATTTTTCTGTCGGGAACAGGCGAAGACGCCATGGATAGAAGAACGAGCCTCCGAGGGAGGTACAGATGAAAGCTCTGCCTCTAACGCTCAGTCTCGTGTTTCTCGGACTCGTCTTTGCCCTCACCTTGCTCGGATGTGGTGGAGATTCAGCCTTGAGCAGAACAGAACTGACTCAAAAATATCCGGAAAAAAAGTATATTCAGGCCGATGGAGTCGCTTTGCATTATGAACAATCAGGGCAGGGCCGGCCCATAGTCTTTTTGCACGGTTTGCTCAGCTCTTCATACCTGTGGCGCGAGATCACGCCCGCACTCACCTACCGCAACACGGTCTATAGCCTGGATCTCATGGGATTTGGATTGTCGGAGAAGCCTTCCGGTGTCGAATATAGTCTTGACACTTACGTTGGTCAGCTCAGCGTCTTTCTGGAGTCCCTTGAGATTGCCTCTCCGATCTTGGTTGGCCACGGTATAGGCGGGCGAATAGCCTTGACGTATGCACTCCGCCACAGGGGAGCAGTACGTAAGCTCATCCTCATGGATGTCCTCCCTATGCCTCTCGCCTCCTTGCCGGTCACCCTCCGTTTACTTCGTTTTCCGGGACTCGGAGAGCTGCTAACAGGAGACTGGTTCCTCAAGCGTATCTTGTTGGATGGTGTAGAGGACAAAGCCGTTATAACAAAAGCTCTGCTCCAGGAGTACATAGCCCCCTATCATGATGATCCCGGAGCCCGAGCCGCTCTCTTGAAATGCCTCCGTGAGTTCACCCTACCGACGGACAGTGAGCAGGCTCTGCAAAAACGGCTCGCCTCTCTTGAGATCCCGACCTTGGTGATGTGGGGAGGAAACGACGAATACACTTCCCTCCAAATGGGTCGCAAACTTAGCGATTCCCTCCCCCAGTCAGAAATCGCGGTGATTCTGCGCAGCGGTCACTACATACAGGAAGATCGGCCCGAAGAAGTCCGTGCCGTTATCAAGCGATTCATTAATATCCAGAGGAAAAACGAGCTATGATTCAGCTGCACGGTGTCTCTCGTACGTATCGGAGAGGAGCAGATGAGGTCCGCGCGCTTGTGGACCTCACTTTGGAAATCCCAACGGGGTCTTTTGTCGGGATTATGGGCCCATCGGGTTCGGGGAAGTCAACCCTCCTCAATCTCATTGCGGGACTGGACCGCCCGTCCAGTGGAACCGTGACTGTTGCCGGTCAATCCTTGGACGGTCTGAATGAGAATCAGCTTGCAGTGTGGCGTGGAGTCCATCTTGGATTTGTCTTCCAATTCTACAACTTGCTTCCAGTTCTCAGCGCTGCCGAAAATATTGAGCTCCCTCTCCTGCTGACCCGCCTCTCAAAACCACAGCGTCGCAAATCTGTAGAGACCGCGCTCCAGATCGTCGGATTGGCCGAACGCCAGCATCATTTCCCAAATCAAATGTCTGGCGGAGAACAACAGCGGGTTGCCATTGCCCGAGCCCTTGTAATTGACCCGGTTCTCCTGGTCGCAGACGAACCAACAGGCGACCTTGACGCTCAAAATGCAGAAGCTGTTCTTGATCTCTTGCGTCGCCTCAAAAATGAATTTCACAAGACGATTGTGATGGTGACTCATGACCCTCGCTCCGAACGGTACGTTGACTATGCGGTTCGTTTAGACAAGGGAATTCTCATTTCGTCACAGCAAGAGTCTCTGTTTGAGTAACCCTTAAAAGCTTCGCTATGAGAATGTCGATTCTTGTTTGGCGGAATCTCGGACAGAACCGGCTCCGCACCTTGCTCACGATTCTAGCCGTAGCGTTCTCTAGTTTCTTGATATGTGCTGTGTTGACTCTACCTTCGGCTCGGGAGTCATTTCTGTCGAGCTACTCGGGCGGTCTGCGCCTCATTATTCATCATAAATCGGGTCCGCGTTATCTTCTGCCACTTGCCTACGTCCAGCGTGTCCGCCTCCTGCCGAATGTCGCTGGCGTGAACCATATGACGTGGATCGGGGGTGTCTATAGCGACCCTACTGATACGTTCGCAGATTTCGCGGTCGATCCCGAAACTGTAGATCAAGTGTGGCCGGACTATGCTTGGACCCCTGAGTTGCTCCAGGTATTTCGACAAACCCGTAATGGGGCTCTAGGGCGTGTCATCAGTTAAGGAGGATCACCGAGGCCGCGAGATAGATCGCTCC
>WTHE01000691.1 GCA_011523315.1 Candidatus Binatota bacterium | reverse complement strand
GGCCTACAACAATACGCCGCGCAAGTGCTTGGGGTACCGCACCCCGGCAGAGATCTTCTTGGACAGGGCGTTGCACTTGAAATGTGAATCCACCTTCCTGCTTGCGCAGGAATGACGGGCGGCTATGCAGCATCGTTATTTGCTCTAGGTCAGCATTTCTTGCAGACCGCGCGACAGGCGCTCGACCGCTTCGCCGGCCACCTCTTCGCTCAGCGCCCCGTAGGAAATCCGCAGCAGGCAGCCATCGGTCACACCAAAGGCGGTGCTGGGAATGACCGCCACCCGATGTTCCTGGATCAGGCGCTCGGTCAGGGTCATCGGGTCCATAGCGGTCTGCACCCGTAGCAGAAAGTAGAACGCCCCGTCGGAGCGCGGCAGGCTGATCAGGTCGGACAGATTGCGCAGCTCGCGCAGCACGACCCGGCGGCTTGCGGTCATGGCGCTGAGTTTGTCGCGGCAGTAGGCCGGCCCGACGCGCATGGCGGCCACCGCCGCGTGTTGCGAGACGACCGGCGGGCAGATCACAATCGTGTCCTGGGCCTTTTTGATCGCCGTATACAGGTGTGCGGGGACGACCATCCAGCCGATGCGCCAGCTGGCAAAGCCGTAAGCCTTGGACAGGGAGTACAGCGAGATGGTGTGGGCCTGGCTGTCGGCCAGTGAGCCGGGCGAGAAATGGCGCGCCCCGTCATAGGTGAAATACTCATACGCCTCGTCGCTGATGTGGTAGAGGCCGGCCTGGCGACACAGGCGGTTGACCGCCCGCAGGTCGGCTTCGGGATACACCACCCCGGCCGGGTTGTTGGGCGAGACCGTCACCACCGCTCGGGTTCGCTCGGTGATAGCCCGGCTGATGGCGTCGAGTCGGAGCTGGTAGTGGGCATCGGTCGGCACGCACACGGCTCGACAGTTGACCATGCCGATTGCCATCTCGTGGTTGAAATAGTAGGGCAGCGGCAGAATGATCTCATCGCCCGGGTCGGTAATCGCCATCAGGGCGTTCATGAAGGCCATATTGCCCCCGGCCGTCACCACGATACGCTGCCCGTCATCGAGCGCCATGCCGTTGTCGCGGCGCAGCTTGTGGGCGATGACCTCCAACAGCGGGTCAATGCCCTGGACGAGTTTGTACTTGTGGTTGTCGGGGTCGGCCTCAAAGTCGCGGACGGCGTCGAGCGCCTGGGGCGGCGGGCCGTAGTAGGCCACGCCCTGGCCCAGCGACAGCGTGCCGGGGGTGGCGCGGATCAGCTCGGCGACCACCGGAATGATGGGCGACTGCACCGCCTGCATGCGCCGACTTTCGCGTGGCATGCCAGGCGTCTCAGCCGGCGGTCAACACCGGCAGCTCGAGGAAAGACGGGCGTTCCTCGGCGTGGTGGACCGTGTTGTTGGCGACGCGGATAGCCGCCTCGGTGTCCCTGGCCAGCACCGGGTTGCCGCTGTTGGTGTTGCGCGCCCGGCGGGGAAAGTTACTGCTGGTGATATCCACCTGGAGGCGGCTGCCGGCCTGAAAGGTGTGGTGGATATCGCCCAGCTGAATCTCCAATCGGTAGACCTGGTCGGGAGCCAAGGGCTGTGGCTCGGCCCGGCGGTACATGGCTCGCACCACCCCGTCCATCAGCAGGCTGGCGCGCCCGTCCGCCTGCCGCTCAATCAGCTTGGCCACAAAATCGGTGTCGGGGCAGTCGGACCCGACGTGGAGCGTGACCCGCACCGGCCCGGCGATGCTGACTTCCCGGTCCAGGACCTGACCGCAGTAAATCAGGCCATAGTTGGGCAGGGCTTGGACCTGGCGCTGGTCGCGCGGACCGCTGTCGATCAACATGTTACGCCCGCCGAGCGTTGGAACAGGACGCCGGGGGTCATAGAGATAACTGCGCCGGTCGCCGCCCGGATCGTCCGGGCTGAGGCGGCCATCGCCCCGCAGATACAGCCGCTGGCGGACGACTCCCGGCGGCGGCCAGTGCTCGGCGTGACGCCAGTCGTTGGCGACATAGCCGGCCTGGTCCGCAACCCAGGCGCGGGGCGAATACAAAACCGCCGGCTCATCCGCGATCCTGGTCGGCTCATCCTTGAGCCAGTGGTCAAACCACTCGAAGTAGGGATCGCGTGGCCAGAAGTTACGCTCATACACAAAGTAGTGGCTGTTGGGTCCGATCCACAGGCGCTGGTTGCCGACGCGGGCCTGAATGTCGCGAAAGGCGGCCAGCACGCTGGTCAGAAAAATGTCGAACCAGGTGGTGACGTGAAAACCGGGCACGGTAATCGTCGCCCGAAAGTTGTGGCGGGCGCGCAAGGCGTCGGGCGCGGGGTGGGTGA
>WTHE01000559.1 GCA_011523315.1 Candidatus Binatota bacterium | reverse complement strand
GGAGGATGAGGTGGAGGATCGGGCGGGTCATGCAAAGGTCCGCTCCAGGTAGTAGTTGATCACATGATGTACGGCAATCTCATACTTGGACATGGGGCCCGGCTGGTAGGCGCGCGACCTGAAGCCCTTCTGGAGAGACTGCACCATGCTCCGGTCTTCTTCCAACACCAGCGTGACAAAATCCTCATAGACTTTCACCCGCTGTCTAAAGTCGGGCAGGCTGAAGTGCTGTTTCGGCAGCAGCATATGGAATGTGATCATGCTGCGCTCGACCCCCAGCGGCCAGGTTGTCGTAAAATTGATATTGTCCTGGCGTAAGCCGAAATTCATATTCGGACGCTGATGGCTCGTGTAGCCGTATTCGAGAGCCTTGCCCGACAGCCACGGCATGTTGCCAAAGCGCGACTTGCCGTCGGGCGTCAGCGGGCTGTTGCCCTTGAAAAGACCGTTATAGCCCCCCGTTGTGAGTCGAAACTCGTACGCCTCGACCGGCTGGTGGAGACCCAGGGAAGAGCCGTGCAGCGCGGCAAGATGATAGATATCGACCAGATTTTCGGCGGTGGCCTTCCAGTTACAGTCGTATTCCAGGACGAACTTGGTCGCCAGTCGCAGCTCTTCGGGGCGGTAGGGGGCGAGCGTCTCGGTGAACTCGCCTAAAAACTCCGTCAAGCCGCAGCTATCAGGGTCAAAATTTACGAAAATGAACCCACCCCAGGTGTCCGCTTTCAGGGGCACCAAGCCGTAGTCGGACAGCGTGAAATGCTCGATTTCTTTCGTAAAAGGCGCACCTTTCAAGCGGCCTTTGAGGTCGTAGGTCCAGGCGTGATAGGGGCACTGGAAGCTTTTTGTGTTCCCCTGCCCGGTGGCAACCTCCGTACCCCGGTGACGGCAGACGTTGTAGAAGGCATTGATGGCTCTGTCCTCGTCCCGGCACACGATAATCGGTTCATCTCCGACTCGCAGCGTCAGATAGTCCCCGGACTGTGCGACCTCCTCAAGCCTGCCAACACATAGCCAGTCGGCCTGAAAGATTCGCTCCTGTTCCAATTTATAGGTATCAGGCGAAGTGTAGAAATCCCCGGGCAGATGGCGGGCTTGGAGTAGGGGAGCCCTCGTCTTGGCAACGGCAGTGGCGAACGGAGCCGCGTTGTTGTGTGGGGGGTGTGATGCTGCCATGTGCATTTCCTCGATGTCGGGTTTCGGCGGACGCGTGCTGCGCGACCAGGGGGGATCAGGAGTTCCTCGATCCAGTTCGGCCGTTTTATGTCCGTCATGCGGGACGGTCAACACCGCTGTGATATCCCCCTCAAAGCGGCGGGCTGTCTCTTCTCCTTCCTCGTACGCTCACGATCTTTGGCGTGTGATATGCTCGGCCTATGGCCCGCTCTCCGTTTGCCGATCCCAGGCGCTGGACAGGGTTTGGTGCGGCCTGGACGCTGAGCTGCGGCCTGCTGCTCGCCCTGCCCGCTCCAGACCCGGCGGCCAGCGGCGGTCAGTGGTACTCTGTCCTGCCGCCCCTGCTGGCCATCCTGCTGGCGATCTTCTTCCAGCACCTGTTTGTCTCGCTCGGCGCGGCCGTTGTGCTGGGCGCCTTTCTGGCCTACGGCCCGCTGCCGTGGCTGGCCCTGCCGCGAGGTTTTGAGACGTTTATCTGGGCCAACCTGAGCAGCGGGTTCAATCTCTCGATCCTGGCCTTCACCCTGACCCTGATCGGCATGGTGCAGATCGTGAGCCGCAGCGGGGCAGCCCAGGCGCTGGTCCAGGCCGTGTTTGGCGCGGCCAGGAGTGGCCGGACGACCCGGCTCGGCACTGCTCTGGCGGGGGTGATCTTTTTCTTTGACGACTATGCCAACTCGGTGGTGCTCGGCACGACCATGCGGCCGGTGACCGACCGCTGGCGGATTTCGCGCGAGAAACTGGCCTATGTGGTTGACTCAACCAGCGCGCCGGTTGCCGGGCTGGCGTTGATCTCGACCTGGATTGCCTACGAGGTCGGACTGCTCAACGATATCGCGGCCGACCTGAAGCTGGGGCTGGACGGCTATGCCATCTTCCTGCTGTTGCTGCCGCTGCGTTTCTACTGTCTGACCACCCTCGTGTTCGTGGTGTGTAACGCGGCTCTGAGCCGAGACTTCGGCGCGATGTATCGGGCCGAGGTGCGGGCGCTGCGGGACGGCAAGGTGCTGCGCGACGGAGCCCGGCTGCTCACCAGCCGGACGCTTGAGGACGCCCAACCCGCTACGGACAGGCTGCCGCCGTGGTCCCACGCGGTCTGGCCCGTCGCCGGCCTGGTCGTGGCCGCGGTGGGCGGGCTGCTGT
>WTHE01000163.1 GCA_011523315.1 Candidatus Binatota bacterium | reverse complement strand
GATGGTGGAGGTTGAAGCACACGAAGTCGCCAATCTGGTGTCCCTCGACATCCACGATCCGAATCGTTTCCCCGCGCCGCACAATACACGCCGCGCCGTGTGAGGCCGGGATGAATACGTCGCGTTGCTCGCCCATGCCGTCTTCCTCCGTGTTCGCCGACCTTAACGCCGTCCGCGTCGGGTGTGTTGTCTCGGACAAGGTCTTGCGCGGCGTCATGCGACAGCCTGACGCTTGCGCCGCCGTGCCCCGCGTGCTAGGGGCGGGAGAAAATATACGGGGCTGCCAATGCAGAAACAAGTTCTGTATGTGAATCCGATCCAGCTCGACGCCAACCCGGCGATTGACGCCTTGGCCTACGGGCTGCAACACGCCTTGCACGCTGCGGATATCCGGCTGTCGGTCGTGTTCGGCGATTTTCGTGAGCCCGGCTACCGCAAACGCTATGCCGCAGCGATTGAGGCCGGCATACACGCGCGGGTTGATGGCATCGTGATCTACGCCCTGTATCCGACCGGCTTTGGCGAAGAGGTTGCCAAAGCGCGCGCGGCAGGCATCCCGGTCTTCTCCTTTGTCAGACCCCACTATCCGGTCAATGCCTCGGTGGTCTATCCCAACTTCAACCAGGGCGTGTTCATGGCCGAATACCTGACCACGCTGCTGCCGGCGGACAGCGGCGTGGGGGTGATCGGGGGACCGGACAGCGTGGATGACGCCGAGGAGGTGGCGGGCCTGATCTACGCGCTCAAGCGCAGCCACTGCCGGCTGCTCAACGACCCCGAGGAGCAGCAGTTCTGCAATGTCCAGGATGTCGCCGAAGGCGCACGCGCGCCCCTGCTGCGTCTGCTCGACACGCTGCCGCGCTCGCAGTTGCGCGGCCTGATTCCGTATAATGACGAGACCATGCTCGGTTGCCTGCCGGTGCTCGAAGAAACGGGACGGCTGGGCGAGCTGACAATCGTCTCCCGCAACGGCTCGCCGCAGGCCGTCGAGGCCGTCCGGTCCGGAAAAACCGCCGGCACCTGGGACCTTGACGCGTCGGGCATAGGCACGACGCTCGGCGGGCTGGTTGTCCGTCAGCTGGCGGGCGGTGAAGCCCTCGAAGATCATATGGCCATGAGCCCGGTCGGCCGGATGATTACTCCGGCGAATATCGCCACCTGGCGGCCGTGGTCGGAGCGGGTCGATTGGACGCCGCTGTCGGTGGGACTCTGAGACCATGCGCGTACTCTACGTCAACGTGATGGAATATGGGGCGCATCCAGGTCTTGATGCCCTGGCCCACGGCCTGGCCGACCGTTTGCGGCAGTCAGGGATCGAGCTGCGCACGCTGACCGTCGACGTGCGTCGAGCCGACTGGATTGAGGGCCAGAACCGGGCTATCCAGCGCGGGATCGAGGCCGGGGTGGACGGCCTGATCCTGTACGTGCTCGATCCCCTCCAGCCGGCCGGGGCGGTCGAGGCGGCGCGCCAACAGGGCCTGCCGGTCTTTACCTTTGAGCGCCCCCGCTACCCGGTCACAGCCTCGCTCGTCTACCCGAACTTCAACCACGGGGTGTACATGGCCGAGTACCTGGCTTCGCTGCTGCCGGCTGCGGCGCAGGTCGCCGTTATCGGCGGTCCTGAGGTCATCGATGATATCGAGCTGGTCATGGGCATCGTGCACGGCGTCAAACACAGCGGCCTGACGCTGATGAACGATCCATTTGAGGCCCGCTACCGCAACCTGGAAGACGTTGCCGAAGGCGGCCGACAGGCGGCACGCCGGCTGTTGGCCGATTTTTCCAGCCTGGCCGGCCTCATTCCGTTCAACGACGAAACCCTGCTGGGAACGCTCGACGCGATTGAGGAGGCCGGGCGGGCGGGTGAGATGAAGATGGTCTCGCGCAACGGCAGCCCCAAGGCGGTCGAAGCGGTCGTGGCCGGCCGCTCGCACGGCACCTGGGACATCGAGATTACCAACATCGGAGCCGCGGTCGGTGATCTGGTCGCGCGCGCCCTGGTCGACGGCGAGGACCTCGGGGGAGAGTCTCGCATCGCCGGTCTGGGGCGGCTCATCACCCCGCACAACGCCCACACCTACCAGCCCTGGACACAGCGGGTTCCGTATACGCCGCTACGCGAAGGCCTGAACCCGTAGGGGCAGCCCCCCGTGGTGCCCGAATACGCAGCCGGGGCGGTCAGGAAACGGAGATGTCTTCCAACACTCAGCCCTCAACGGCTGAGTGGGTAGGCGGGGACCGCGCCCGGGCAGTCCATCAGAGGACTGCGGTGGCGAAGGTCGTCAGGATTTTTTCGGGGATAAAAAGGCATCCACAAAATGACGTGGAG
>WTHE01000029.1 GCA_011523315.1 Candidatus Binatota bacterium | reverse complement strand
CAAGCGCGGCATCGGGGTGGCCAACAGCGTCTGGTACAGCGTCTACAACCCCGGTGCCCAGGTCGAGGTCCAGCTCAACAAGGACGGCAGCGTCGTCGCCTTTACCAGCACCTCGGCGCCGGGCGGGGGCTCACGAACGGTTATTGCCCAGGCGATTGCCGAAGAGCTGGGACTGGAAGCCCGGCACATCGAGGTGCGTCTGGCCGACGCCGACTATCCCTACTCGCCGGCTCCCGGCGGCAGCAAGCTCACCTCGACCGTCACCCCAGCCGCCCGCCAGGCCGCCTATCGGGTCAAACATACCCTGCTGCGCGGCGCGGCGCGCCACCTCGGAGTCGGTGTCGAGACCGTGCGCCTTGAGCCGGGCGGGACGGTTGTGGCCGAGTCGGGCGAGCGCCTGGACTGGCCACAGGCCTGCGCCCTGCTGCCCGGCGGCAAGACCGCAGCCCTGGGTGAGCGGCCCGACGATTACGACGGGCCGGCCGTGGCCTTCTCGCGCCTGTCCATGGGCCACGACCTGATGGCCGGCGTGCAGTTTGCCGAGGTGACGGTTGACGAGCGCCTGGGACAGCTGACGGTTGACAGGATCGTCGCCGTTCAGGACTGCGGTCGGGTATTCAACCCGCTGCTGGCCGAGAGCCAGCTGCAGGGCGGCATCATCAACGCCCTGAGCTTCGGCCTGTTTGAGGAGCGGGTCATGGACGAGTTGGAAGGCCGGATGCTCAACCCTGACTTTTTGTTCTACAAACTGGCCGGCGCGCGCGAAATGCCGGACATCGACACGGTGCTGCTGAATGTCTACCAGGGTCAGACCAGCACCGACGCCCGCAACCTCGGCGAGCCGGCCAAGGTGGCCACCGTTGCTGCCGTCGTCAACGCCATCTACAACGCCACCGGCGCCTGGATCACCGAACTGCCGATTACCCCGGCCCGGCTGCTGGCCGCCCTGGCCGCGCGTGACCGACGTCGGCAGACCTGAGCAGGAATGAGCATGGACCGTTTCGCCTACATCCAGGTCGAGACCCCGGCCGCCGCCCTGGCCGCCCTGGCCCGCCACCCGCAGGCGGTGATCAAGGCCGGCGGGGTCGATGTGCTGGACCTGATGAAGGAGCGCATTGTGACGCCGGCCGTGGTCATCGACATCAGCCGGGTAGCGGACTGGGGCGGGATCGCGGTCGAGCCGCAGACCGGGGCGCTGCGGCTCGGCGCGCTGACCAGCCTGGCCCAGCTCGCCCAGCACACCGAGGTGCAGCACCGCTGGCCGGCCCTCGGTCAGGCCATGGCCAACGCGGCGACGCCGCAGATCAGGAATATGGCCACCCTGGGCGGCAACCTGTGTCAGCGACCCCGCTGCTGGTATTTCCGCCAGGAGACCTACCCGTGTCGCAAAAAAGGCGGCTCACGCTGTTTTGCCCAGGCCGGCGAGCACCGTGACCACGCCATTTTTGCCAACTATACGTGTACCAGCACCCACCCTTCGGCTGCGGCCGTGCCCCTGCTGGCCTACGATGCCGGGGTGGAGATGGTAGACCGGACCGGGACGCAACGGAGTCTTCCGCTGGCCCGGTTTTTTGTTGCTCCCGAGCGTGACGTGGAGCGGGAAAACGTGCTGCGACCGACCGAGTTCCTGACTGCGGTGACGGTTCCCCGACCGTCTGAGGCGGACGCCAGCGCATACCTGAACTTCAAGCACAAATGGTCGTTTGACTGGCCGCTGGTCGAGGTCGCGGTGGTTTTGCGCAGGGAAGCCGGGCTAGTGAAAGACGCCCGGATTGTGCTCGGTGCGGTCGCGCCGGTTCCGTTTCGGGCGCAGGCTGCCGAACACATTCTGGAGGGCCGGGCGGTCGATGCCGAGCTGGCGCGGCAGGCCGGACAGGCCGCCACCCGGGGAGCCACGCCGCTGGCCCACAACGAACACAAAGTGACGCTGTTGGCCGAGCTGGTGCGGCGGACCGTTCTCAAGGCGGCCGACCAGCTGCCGGCCGAGGACGAGGTGATGGTCGTATGACCAAACACGCACCCTTTCAGCCCAACCCGATTCGGACGCCCGGTCCGCCGTGCCGGTTTTTACGCATGCAGAGCGCCTTCCGGCTGGGACCGACCGAGTACGATGAGACGACCCGTTTCTGGTGTGTGCGGGCCTTGGACAACTGCGGGCCCGACGGGACCGCCGTCCACGCCGCCTGGTGCCAGGCCGGCCGGAGCTGTTACAGCGCGCCGCCGACCCGGGTCTGAGGTGGGCTGCCTCAATCTGAAACCGTTTGCCCCACCTAGAGCAGTTCACCATTATGTGTAGCCGTGTAGGTCAGGTTAGCCGGAGGCGTAACCTGACAT
>WTHE01000687.1 GCA_011523315.1 Candidatus Binatota bacterium | reverse complement strand
GGGCGCTGATCAGCGCCGGAGCCAAAATCCTGGGCAATGTTGAAGTCGGGGCCGACGCCAAAGTCGGGGCCGGCAGCGTGGTGCTGACCGATGTGCCGGCCGGCTGTACGGTGGCCGGGGTGCCGGCCAAAGTCGTGGGGCGGTGCGCCAAAACCACCAGTCACCCGGCCCTGGAGATGGACCATCAGCTCCCGACCGGCATCCCCGACTACGAGCCGCTTGAAGAGCACTGAAGTCCATCAGTAGCGGGCGATCACCTGCTGGGCAAAATCACGAAACACGTTGCGGCTCTCGGCCATTGACGGCAGCAGGACGACTGTATTCAGCCCAGCCTTCTCGGCCTGGCGGATTTGCTCCACCACTTCGTCCGGTTTGCCGACCAGGCAGGTGCCGCGAATCGCTTCCGGCGTGATGAAGCGGCGCTCTTCCGGCACATAAAACGTGCAGTGGCCGTTGTGGATCTGAAGATAGCGCTTGTCTTCGGGCGTCTGCATATGCTCGACGTGGGCGCAGTACTCCTCCCAAAAGCCCCGATACGCGTCCGGCACGACCTCTTCTTGACCGGTCTGCCGATAAATCTCGTACACAAAATGAATAATCGCCGTCACATACGAGCCACACTCTTCAATGACCCGGTCGGAGCGCAAGTCCTCGCCCGGCTTGAGCACCACCGCACAGGTAAAGGTGGCCGTCGGCAGGGGGTCGGGCAGCGTCCGGCCGGCCTTTTCCGCGCCAAGCCGAACCAGGGCCAGATGCTCCTGTAGCACCTCGGGCCGGTCGTTAAACACCGACACGAGTCCGTCGCCATACTCCCCGGCCGTCCTCAGTGCCCGTGGGCCGTTGGCCGCCACGTAGATCGGAATCGGATCGTGGATATTGATGAAATGCTGGTCCAGATGCAGGAACCTGATGGTGCGCGTCCGTCCATCCAGGCTATATTCGACCTCCTTGCCGTGCAGCAGGTCGCGCACTACGCCGAGATAGTCGCGGAAGGCGGCAATCTTCATCGGCTCCATGCCCATCACCCGCATGGCGGTGTGGCCGGTGCCGATGCCTAAAAAGACCCGTCCCGGAGCGAGCTGGTTAATCGACGCAATCGAATGGGCGGTGACCGGGGCAATCCGTGTGCCGGGAATCGCCACCCCCGTTCCCAACCGCATCCGCGAGGTGTTGTGCGCGGCCAGGGCCAGGGTGGCGTAACAGTCGGACCAGATCATCTGCGAGTCGGGCACCCAGCCCATGTCGAAGCCCAGATCTTCTGCGTATGTGATCAGCTGCCAATCGTCGATCTTGGTCGAAACCGAAACGCCAAATTCCATGTCTCTTCCTCCTGTGCTCGAATAGCCCGTGTGCTCCCCACAACGATAGTGGCAGATGCGGGGCGCGATGCAAAGCCGGGCAGTTGAATCCTGCCCCCACAAGCCTCTATGATGCAGCCATTACGCTTGCTAGAGCGTGACGCCGGAATTTTTCCCCAAGGAGGGTGCGTCTTGGATACCGTGTCTGTGACCAACGAGCAGGTCGCCCAGCGAATCACCGCATTGTGCCACCATCTCCAGGAAGCCCAGGTCGATGCCTACCTGGTGCCGTCCTCGGATTCCCACCTCAACGAGTATGTGTCCGCCTACCAGCAGCGCCGGGCCGCCATCAGCAATTTCAGCGGCTCGGCCGGAGACGCCCTGATCAGCCCCCACGGCAGCCATGTGTTCGTAGACTCGCGCTACTACCTGCAGGCCGAACAGGAGGTCGATCCGGCCCTGTTCCGTATTCACAAACTGGGCATGGAGGGCGAGAAAACCCTCACCGAGTGGCTGCGCGAAATGGAAAAAGAGCGTGGCAGCCTCCGGGTCGGCTACGATCCGTTTGTGGTGGCCATGGACATGCACGCCGCCTACCGCCGGGCGCTCAAGTCTGAAGATTCGGCCCTGGTGCCGCTTTCCGGCAATCTGGTTGACGCAGTCTGGCAAGACCGCCCGTCGGCGCCGTCCCACCCCATCTATCTGCTGTCAGAGGCCGACACCGGCCGCTCGGTGGCCGATAAGCTGGCCGCAGTGCGGGACAAAATGGCCGAGGAAGAGGTCGCGGCCCTGGTCCTGACCAAACTCGACGAGATCGCCTGGCTGACTAATCTGCGCGGCAGCGATGTGTCCTATAATCCCGTCTTTGAGTCCTACTGCGTGATTGAGCCTGAGCGGGCGACCTGTTTTACCCGCCTCACCCCCGCCCCCGAAATTCAGCCCGGCCTGGCCCCGGCCCTGAGCTTGCCCCCGTTTGCCGCCTATACCGCGACCCTGCGGCGGATTGGCAGCGAGGAGAACGGCAAGATCTGGTGCGACCCAA
>WTHE01000200.1 GCA_011523315.1 Candidatus Binatota bacterium | reverse complement strand
ATGCCGCTGCCGCACAAGTGCTCAGGACAGAGTTGGGTAAAAGTCTCAAACACCTTGAAGTCATACGACCCACCAAAGAGCGTGAACAGGTTATCGGGATAGTCGGTGGCGCGTGGCAGACGAAATCGATCTGGATAGATGCCACTTAAGATAGCGGGGACCGCGATCAGGGTTGTATCCGCTACTGTCGTGGCATTCCGAAACCACGTTGCCGTTTCGGCAAGCGCGGCAAAGTGCGGATAGCGGACAGCGTCGATCTGGCGCTGCTCATCCATGAGCGCAGTCACCGGCAATTCATCAAAGATGACCATGACCACCGGCGTTGTCGATGCGACCTTGACATTCGAGCTAAGCGGATCCTGACTGGGAAAGACAACGTGGAAGACCGGAGAAGCAAAAACAAATACACCAGGGAAGAGGAGGAGCACTGGGGAAAGCATGCTCACAAACGTACGGACTGCGGGAAAGTGCCGATAGCTGATTGTCGCAAGGACAGCTATCAGGGCCGCCGCTGTCACGAGTGCCGTCCCCCCAGGCGAGGCACTCAACCGAGAGAGCGCCTGCAAGGCAATAGCAGCTGTAAGAGCGATCAACAGCAGATTCACAGTCCATCTCTGGAACGTTTGAAAGAAAAACGCCCAACGGCACAGCCATCTCAATATGCCTATCATCAGGACAAGACAGGCTGGGGGGAGTACACCCACGAAGAGAATCAATAGCATGACATCGCTGGGTTCTGAGCGACGCGCCACAAAGAACTCAGCGTTGCGGGATAGGAGATCAAAGAGGGGCTGGGTAACGGCAAAACTCCAGAGGACGAAGATATGCAGGCTCTCGATCCGATCGGTAGATTTGCTCTGTCCCATTTATAACTGCTCGCTCTTGTTTCCTTCAGACCGACAGCAGCAGAGTGTACGCATTGCCGTTCCAACTTGACGCGCCCTCTTCATAGCGAAACCCCGCCACTTCGCACATGGCTCTGAGCGCCTCAACCGTCGGTAGCCACCACCAGGGGCCGAAATCCGTAACGCTCCACTCCGCCACCTGCTGCGTGAGGCCAAACGCCCCGTCTCCGACAACGCCCTGCCAGTACGATTGGACAATCTCCCGCTCGCGTCCTTGCAGGGCCGGAATGCACAGCATGGCTGCGGCGGGAATCTCAAGGACTCCCTTTTGTCCTGTGACCCGAGTGGCGGTGATTGCCGAGGTGAGGACGAGCGCCTCGCGGCTAATGCTGCGCAGGGCGCGCAGAAACCGCACCGGCTCAGGCATGTGATACAGGACCCCCGAGCAGTGCACCACATCAAACTGCGGGCAGGGGTCTGCCTCCGCCAAGGTCAGGACGTCTGCGCTCACGCACTCCACGGTCGGAAGCCGCAGCGTACGCTGTCGCTGTGCGAAAAGGGTCCACAGTTCGCTGTCCGCAGGCGAGACATCAATCATCGTCAGCGTACGCGCACCGTAGGCGTGGGCAACGGAGACCTTTTCGTTCACCGTCCCCCACAGCCCGCCAATATCGGCGAAGGATTTTCCAGCCACGAGCTGACCGATATAGGTATCCCGCACATCCCTCATGGTGTTTCCCTTGCGGAGGAACAGACGTTTGATGCTGGAGACAAGAGCCACAGGCGAGTCTTTTCAGCGGCTCTGAGCCTACAATAGATTGAAGCGTCTCAGCACCGCAGCCACGGTTTGATTCTGCTGCCCTATCGCCCGCAGAACTTCCAATACCGTTTGCCCCTGCTCGTCGCTCTTCGTGACCTCCTCGGCAAGCCTGCTCACCTTCTCCTCAAACGGACGCGCTGCCGTCCGCCGGTCCCACACCACAAGGCTGACGTTAACCACAAAAAGTGCCGCAAATGCGGCCAGGATGCCGAGTATCAGCCGGGAATGCTCCTCAAAGCGGATATTCATATCTGTGCGCAACTGGCGGTTCTGCTCCTGCATGTCCGTCCGCAGGTGGGCCATCTCCGACCGCAACTGGCGGTTCTGCTCCTGCATGTCCGCCCGCAGGTGGGTCATCTCCGACCGCAATCCCGTCAGTCCCTCATCCAGTCGCGTTTCCAAGCGCGTCAGCCGCTCCGCAATCTCCCGGTCCGTCAATGCTGGTGCTGGCGTAACCGCCCAGGCCACCCCTGACAGCCCTATGAAACTGGACAGGAGACACCCAAAGACTAGCCCTCGAATAAGGTCAGCGAACAGGCTGAGATGGTAAAAGTCAAGGCAGACTCTCCATCCCCCGAAATCCCCCTGCGCTAGCGCGCTTCCCCCTTTGCCAAAGGGGGGTTTTCCAGCCCCGCCTTGACGGGGACGCTGGCGTACATCTCAGGGGCTTCCCTAGCGG
>WTHE01000715.1 GCA_011523315.1 Candidatus Binatota bacterium | reverse complement strand
CAATGATCCACCACCCGCCAGGACCACCACGGCCACGATTAAAGGGAGGGCCAAGAACTTCGCCCAGCCCGGAACTGGCCCAGGCATGGCGGGGCGCTGACCGGGGATGGGTATGGAGGGTCCCGGTGATGATCTCGGCCACCTGGTGTGGGGGTGCGTCCAGCACATCCTGATAGGTCGCCCGACGTGCGGCTTTTGCGTCGGTGGGTTCGGTCTGCATGGACATGGAGGTCGTCTCCCGAAGCATGGCCTGTTTGTCATCCTACTGCGTCAGCCCGGCGAAAGCTAGGGGCGCGGAGACAGGGGCTGGGGAGCAGTGGCTAGAGCAACTACCGAGGCTGTGTTGCAGACCAGCAGTCCGCCTGGCGTTCAATTGACCGGGCCGCCTCCATCGTGCATAACGCAAATGAGAGACAGGAGACTTACATGGGGACACAGAGTTCCATACTGCATGTTCGGATGGGTAGTGATCCGAAACAGAAGGCGACCGAGACTTTAGCGACGCTGGGTCTGTCGGCTTCCGATGC
Organism: Candidatus Binatota bacterium; assembly: GCA_011523315.1. Lineage (GTDB taxonomy): Bacteria > Desulfobacterota > Binatia > Bin18 > Bin18 > JAAXHF01. The sequence goes on along the minus strand of WTHE01000715.1, from coordinate 1,827 downwards.
CGTGCGCCTGCTGTTCCACCGTATCGCAGCCGACCAGGCATTCCCGCTCGAACTCAAGAGCCCCAACGCGCAGACCCAAAGGCCCATGGCCGAGGAGGTGAACTTAGAGTACATGGCGGACCTGGTGCGGCTCCTCCCTCCCGAGGAGATCGTCAAGCCGCTGACTCCCTTTGCGGCCGATCTGGACAAGGACGCCAAAGAGTTGCAGGCCGGCCTCACGGAAGGCAAGCTGCCCCCGTGGGTCATCCAGCCGCCACACGCGCCTGAGTAGGGACTGTTAGGTTGACACAATGCGTCCTGTCCTGGAACGAAATCCGCACCCGTGCCGCCGCCTTTGCCAAGGAGTGGCAGGATGCAGCCTGTGAAAAAGGCGAGACGCAGAGCTTCTACAACGATTTTTTCGATATCTTCGGCGTCAGGCGGCGCACCGTCCCCGGGGACAGGATAGGAAAGGGAAAAACACTGTGCAGACACTGAAATCGACCTATACCGGACTTGTGACGCTCTGCCTGCTGGGGCTCCTGGGCCAGGAGGCCGGGGCGCAGACGCCCGAACGGGGCATGATTGAATCCCCGTCTGCCTTTGTCAGCGGTATTGGCTTTATCTCTGGCTGGAAGTGTAACTCCAACGACATTGAGCTGTGGTTGACGGGTGCTGATAGGGAAGGCGTGCTCACGCTCGACCCTGCGCAGAATATGCCGCGCTCTGACACCGCTGGCGTGTGCCTGGGTGAAGAGGACAATGGCTGGATTATCCAGGTCAACTGGAATGAATTGATTGGGTATGATCGGGTCGTGGCGCGAGACAATGGAGAAGTGTTTGACTCTGCCAATTTCACTATTGGTCATACCGGCCTCCCTTTTATTCACGGTAAGGGAGGCACGGAAGTGGAGGTGGTTGATTTCCCCTCACCGGACACGGCCACGAGGCTGCAATGGTCCACCGCCACGCAGCATTTTGAAGTCTCTGGCACAGAAGATATCGCGCCCTGTACCGGGGATGCATGCGAGGGAAGCGGGGAGGGAACGGTCATCCGTGAAGGAAGCGGAGAGGGAGGGATCATCTGTGAACCCGCCTTCAACAGCGAGGAGAGAACTCACGGAAGAACGATTACATGTGAATACAGGGAGAGCCTACAGAGCCTACCCCGGGCAGTGGATATTGTTTTGGATGCTGACGGCTGCCTCGAAAGGGACGTCCGCTTCGAAGCCCACTCCTATCATCACGTCCACGCCGGCACCGTAGACGGCAGGCCGGATCGTGACGCCAATTGGTATTTAGTCAGGAGGTGGCATATCTCCTACTTCTTCTCCCGCTGGATAGTGAATCCCTCTCAGGTCTTTGCTGCCCCCGTTCCTGACGATGAGCCTGGGTACTGGAACCAGCACAGGTACTATGCGATCCATATCGACGACCAAACCTCCTATCACCTTCGGCAGGGTTCCGATGGATACACCCAGTACCAGTTTTACGCCCTTGGACCCGTATCCTCCGGGGGATGGGACGGGAGGAGTCCCTGCTTCCGGGAGATCCCACCGGTGCCAGCCCCATGAACTTTACCTGGTGGTGCGGCACGGTCTGCGCGAGTTTCATAACTACCCGCTGGTGTCCTACGGCAAGGACGCGACGGGCGTCTGGCGGCGCTCCTGGCGGGTGCTGACGGAGCTGGCCGGCTACATCCCGAAGGGCTGGCGGCGGTCGCCCGGCAGCGGGCGGCCGAAGATTGTTCAGTTTGGCCTGCAAACTGGACGGAGCCAAGACACCTCAACTCAGTTTTGCTAGGCTGCCTCGGCCATGGAATACGTTGTCCTTGCCCTCTTTGTCCTC
>WTHE01000682.1 GCA_011523315.1 Candidatus Binatota bacterium | reverse complement strand
GTCCTGACCTCACGGCCGACAGCAGCGGTGACAGTGACGGTGACGGCGCCGACGAACACGGATGTGACGGTGGATCGGACCGAGCTGGTGTTCCAGCCGGGACGGTGGAACACGGCGCAAGAGGTGAAGGTGGAAGCGGCGCAGGACAGCGGGGCGGATGACGAGTCGGCGACGATCCGCCACACGGTCAGCGGCGGGGACTACGCTGGGGAGACGGTCGCTGACGTGGAGGTGACGGTTGAAGACGACGAGGCTCCGTCCACGGAGGTGCAGCTGGCGGTGAGTCGCCCGGCCTCTGCGACGGTGTCGGAAGGAGCGGGACGGACCACTGTGACCGTGATGGGCACCCTGAATGGAGCGACACGGACGGATGCCACCGAGGTGAGCGTTGCGGTCACGGCCGATACGGCCACGCAGGGGGACGACTTCACCGCCGACCCGACGAGCTTCACCCTGACGATTCCGGCGGACACCAAGAGCGGGACGGCGTCCTTCGCCCTGAAGCCGGTGAACGACACCATTGATGAGCCGGACGAGACGGTGACGGTGAGCGGCAGCACCACGGCGGCGGGGCTGACGGTGACGCCGGCAACCGTGGCGGTGACCATTGAGGACAACGACAATCCCCCGACGGTGCGGCTGGAGGTGGCGGACAATCGCATCCGTGAGGACGGCGGTACGACCACGCTGACGGCGCGCCTGCTGAACGGAACATCGAGCGCCACCACTGAGGTGACCGTGACGGAGCCGGCGGATACCTTCGAGCTGGACACCAACCCGCTGACGATTGCGCCAGGCGAGACGACAAGCAGTGCCACGCTCACGGCGGAGGATAACGACCTGGACGCCCGAGACAAGCGGGTGACCGTGACGGGGGTTGTAGCCAACGACCAAGGCGTGGGCCGGCTGGAGACGACAACGCTGACTCTCACCGATGACGACCCGCCAGAGGTGGCCGGCGAGACCACTCTGACCTACCCCGAACGCGGGACGCAGCCGGTGGCCACGTACACGGCCACGAACCCGGCCAATGTCCGGCTGGGGTGGATGGTCTCCGGACCGGACGATACCTACTTCTCCGTGCAGAACGGAGTGCTGCGCTTCGCGTCGCCGCCCGACTTTGAGCGGCCACGGGATGTCGGCGAGGACAACCGCTACCAGGTGACGGTCGAAGCCACCGACACCACGAGCCTGCCTGGCGAATCCCTGACCGGGAGGCTGGCTGTGACCGTCACCGTCGAGGATGCCCCGGGCAGGGTCAGCCTGTCCTCGACCTCACCCCGGATCGGGACAGCGTTCACCGCCACACTGCGCGATCCGGACGGGGTGGGGGTAGTCACGCAGTGGTGCTGGGAGCGGTCCCTGTACCGCGACTTTCCCTCGGATCCCAGTACGCTGCGGATCGCCTGCGACGCGACGACCACGGCGAGCTATACCCCCGTGACCGCCGATCGTGACCACTACCTGCGGGCCACGGCGAGCTATACCGACAGCGATGGGACAGTGGGGAAGGATGCGCTGGGGGTCTCGGAGGGGTTGGTCTCCACTCGTGGCGGGGGCGGTGGAGGTGGTGGGCCAGCTCCCGAGCCGGAACCCGAGCCGGACCCGGAGCCGGTCGGCGTGTTGGAGAACCCCGGGCCGGGCTCGCGCCAGAGTGGCCTTGGCCTGGTGTCGGGCTGGGTGTGTGATGCCGACGTGGTCGAGATGGAGATCAACGGCGTCCAGCGGGTGGTGGCCGCCTATGGCACTGACCGGGCTGATACTGTGTCGGTCTGCGGGGACCGCAACAATGGTTTTGGGCTGCTGTTCAACTGGAATCTGCTCGGGGACGGGATGCATACGGTGGTGGCCCTGGCCGACGGCGTGGCGTTCAACCAAGCCACCTTTACGGTCACGACCTTAGGCGAGGAGTTCGTGACGGACGCCGTGGGCGAGACGGTCTTCGCGGACTTTCCGAGTGCCGGGGAAGCTGTCCGACTGGTGTGGCAGCAGGCGAATCAGAACTTCGTGCTGGCGCCGCTGGACGGGGCGCCGCCACCAGCCAGTCCACCCGGTCCCCAGGCCGATCCTGTGGGCACGCTGGAGAACCCAGGTCCGGCCTCCTTCCAAAGCGGCCTTGGCCTGGTGTCGGGCTGGGTGTGTGACGCCGACGTGGTCGAGGTGGAGATCAACGGCGGAGTGCGGATTGCGGCGGCGTATGGCACTGCTCGGGCGGATACGGCGTCGGTCTGTGGGGACCCGGATAACGGCTTTGGGCTGTTGCTCAACTGGAACCTGTTGGGCGATGGGGTGCATACGGTGCGGGCGTTGGCGGACGGGGCGGAGTTCGGACGAGCGACGTTCACGGTGACAACGCTGGGGGTGGAGTTTCTGCAGGGCGGGCAGGGTGAGACGGTCGTCGCGGACTTTCCCTCACCGGGCGAAACGGTACGGCTCATCTGGCAGCAGGCCAACCAGGGCTTTGTCCTAGCGCCCCTCCGGTAACGCTACGCGGACCCGTGCCCGGCGTAGCAGGTGGGCGGCAACAGGTGGTGGCCACCCTTCCCTTCCAGACGCGGCGCGAAGGAGCCCGATGAGGACAACCCCACTGGCCGAGACCGCTTCCGGCGGAGCCCGATGTAGGCTATGCTTCGCCCCAGGAGATCATGTATGCCCCTGCCCGATCCGATCCTGCAATCCGAAGCCTTTGAGTTGAGCGACGCCGTCCAGGCCAACGAGTTCTACCAGGACAAGGGCTGGACCGACGGTTTGCCGATTGTCCCGCCCACCGCCCACGGGGTGAACGCCTGCCTGCGGGCGGCGGGGCTCGGGCCGGACGCGGTCATCGGCACCGAACGTGTTCGGCAGCGGCCCTTGACGGCCGAAAAGGTGGCCATCAACGCCGTCATGGCGGGCTGTCTGCCCGGCTACATGCCGGTTCTGGTCGCCGTCCTGCGAGCCATGTGTGAGGAGCCGTTCAACCTGCACGGCAGCACGGCCAGTACTGGCGGCAGCGCCCAGTTCATCGTGGTCAACGGCCCCATCCGCCAGACCCTGGGTATGAACGCCACCCATAATGTGCTGAGCACCGGCAACCGGGCCAACGCGACGATTGGCCGGGCGGTGCGCCTGGTGCTGATCAATGTGCTGGGCTGCGTACCCGGCCAACTGGACCGCTCCACCCTGGGCCATCCGGGCAAGTATTCGCTGTGTATCGCCGAAGACGAGGAAGACAGCCCGTGGCTGCCGCTGGCCCAACAGCGCGGCGTGGCCGAGGGCGTGTCAGCCGTCACCGTGATGGCCTGCGAGTCGCCCCACCAGACCATGAACGAATGGACCCACGACCCCGAGGAAGTCGTCGAAACCTTTGCCGCTGAGATGCGTCACAATATGCTGACCTACTCGATCTGGCCGGGCAACTACGGGCTGGTCATTCCCAAACAGCTGCGCGAGCTGCTGGCTGCGGCCGGTTGGCAGAAACGCGACATCCAGGACTATGTGTATCGCCGCGCCCGGGTCAAACGGCGCGACTGGGCCGGCGTCGGCAAGGCCACTATCGTCGACCGGGGCGGCGGACCGGACCAGGAATTTTGCGCCTTGCGCGCCCCAGAGGACCTGCTGGTGGTTGCCGCAGGCGGGCCGGCGGGCGGCTTTGGCGCGGTCGTGCCGCCCTGGTTGGGCTCCAAGGCGCTGGCGGTGACCAGGCCGGTCACGCCGCCGGGAGGAGAATAGGCGTATGCGTATCCGTGTTCTGAATCCGACCTTTGAGCACGCCGTGGACCACAGCGGACGGGTGCCGCGTTTGACCTCGTTGCACGGCTGTACCCTGGGGCTGTTGGACAACAGCAAAATCAAAGTCCGTGAGCTGCTCGACCATATGGAGCAGCTGCTGCGGACCGAGTATGGCGTGGCCCATGTCGTGCGGCTCAAAAAGCCCGACGCCAGCCGGCCCGCCCCCCCGGAGCTGGTGGCCGAAATGGCGCGGTGTGAGGCCGTTATCTCGGCCGTCGGCGATTGAGGCAGCTGCTCGTCGTGCAAACTGCACGACGCCCTGAGCGCCGAAAAAGCCGGCGTGGCGGCCACCGCCATCATCACTGACCGCTTTGTCCAAACCGCCCAGGTCATGGCCCGGGTTTCGGGCATGGCGGAGTATCCGTTCGCCGTGATTGCCCACCCGATCGCCAATAACAGCCAGACCGTGCTGCGCGACAAGGCCCACCAGGCGCTGCGCCAGTGTGTGGAGCAGCTGGTCCAGGGCTGAGCCATGGCTGTGAAAAAAGCGCCCGCCAAGAGCGGCAAACACGCCCTGCGGGAGGAATCCATCCTCCAGGCTGCGGCCGCCTGCTTTGGCGAACACGGCTACCGTGCCACCACCCTGGAGATGGTCGCCGAGCGGCTCGATATCTCTCGGGTGACCCTGTACCGCTACTGTCCGAGCAAAGAAGAACTGCTGATTCGGGTCTTTGAGCGCTCCATCGCCATTTTTCAACGCGGCCTGCGCCACATCTGCGAGCAAGACATTCCACCGGCCGAAAAACTGCGCCAGATCATCCGCCATCAAGTCCGTCTGATGGCCGATCACCACAACTTTCTGATCGTCTACTTCAGCGAAGAGGGCAATCTGCCGCCCGAGATGGCCGAGCGCTCGCGGGCCGAGCGACGGGTCTACGACGGGCTGATCGAGGGGGTGATTCGCCAGGGCGTGGAGTCCGGCCAGTTTGCCCGCCTGCCGGTCAAGCTGCTGTCGTTTGCCATCCTGGGCATGTGTAACTGGTTGTACCAGTGGTACCAGCCCGACGGTCCGCTGGCTGCGGATGAGGTGGCGCGGATCTTTATTGACCTCGTTGAGCACGGCTATCTGCGCGGCGACCCACAGCACGAGCTGTTGTCCGGTCTGGAGCGGGTCGAAAAAACCCTGAGTTCCCTCCAGCAGCAACTCCAGCCCGCCCCCCGTTCCGATCCGTCCGCCTGACACCGACCGCTCCGGCCTTGGCCGCTGGCCGTGTAACCCAAACGTGTGTCTCAGGGGTCTAAAGAGTATGCACGCAGCCGGGGGAGTGGAAACCGTCGAGGCTCGGGTCGAGCGGCCAGACGCCGGGCAGCTGGAGCTGGAACACCGCTTCGGGCTACTGGTCAGCTCCCATCGGGAACGCGCCAGACGCCTGGCCTGGCGGCTGGTCGGTGGCGACGACGGGGCGGCCGAGGACATCACCCAGGACGCCTTTGTCAAAGCCTATCAGCGGCTCGGCACGTTTCGGCACCAGGCCCGCCTCGAGACCTGGTTTTATCGCATCCTGGTCCGCCAGGCTCAGACCTACCGTCGCTGGCGTGCGGTACGCGACCGCTGGCAGCAGGTGTGGAATCCGCCCGGCTCCGAACACGTCCCACAGCCGAGCGGGACGGCTGCGGAGGACACCGATCCTTTTGTCAGACGACGTATAGCCGAAGCGCTGGGCCGTCTGAGCCGCAGTCAGCGCGAGGCGTTTGTCCTGGTCCACCTGGAGGGATTCACCGTTCGTGAATGTGCCGAGCTGATGGGCAAGCCGAGCGGGACGGTCAAAAGCCATCTGCACCGCGCCCTCGGCCATTTGCGGACCGAACTGGCCGACCTCAGCCCCTTGGGGGCTGGACCGACCACGGAGCACGACCGATGAGTACAGCGTCCAGACACCGGCCGCCTGAGCGGGCCGATGCGGAGTTCGTCAAACGCCTGGCCGCCCACTATGCCCCGCCCCCGCTCAGCCCAGGCCAGCGGGCCGCCTGGGACACGGCACTCGCCGCCCGGCTTGAAAAGCGGCGCCGGGCGCTGGTCCCTCCCGGGCTGGCAACGGCCGCGCTCGCCGCCGCACTGGTGTTCGGCCTGGGCGGGTGGTTTGGACTCGAAAGGGACGACCCGTCGGTTCGCCCCGGCCCGGGGGTATCGGCCACACAAACGCGGACACTTGTCGTGTCTGCGGAAGATTCGGCAGCTGACCTCCTCGACGACTGGGAGTATCTGCTGGCCTTGCAGCCGGCCGACGACGAAGAGGACGGGCAGCTGCCGGACGACTATGCGGCGATCGCAAGCATTTTTTTGGAAGGCTGAAGAGAGAGGAGACAACATGTGTCGTATTGTGTGTGTGTGCGTACTGCTGCTCGGGCTGAGTGTTTCTGGAGCCAGCGGCGAACAACCGGGACGGTCTCGGCAGGCCGGTCCTCCGGCCGCGCGTTTTATCGAAAAACACGCCGAGCGGCTCGGGATTGACGAAACCACCCGGCAGGCCATCCAGAGCCTGGTCGAGGAGGCGCGGACCAGGGGCCGGGAAACCCGCGCTTCCCTGAAGCAGGCGCGGACCGAGCTGCGCGAGCTGTTGGAGCAGGACAGCCCGGATGAAGCCGCGGTCATGCAGCACGCCGAACGGCTCGGCGCGCTGAGAACCGAGGTCCGCAAAAACCGCCTGCGGGCGATGCTGCAGATTCGGGCTCTGCTCACCCCGGAACAACGCCAGGCCCTGACCGCGCTACGCCAGGAAAGGCGCCCCGGTCACCGGCGCGGGAGACGGTTTGGCGCGTGTCGGGCCAATCTCGCCGAGCTGTGCCCCGAGGCCGAACCGGGACAGGCCTCGCTGCAATGTCTCAGCGACAATTGGGCCGCCCTGTCCTCGGGCTGTCAGGCTGTGTTTGAACGCGGCCGGCATCGGGACAAACGCAGGTCGGGACGGTCGGACTGAGCCGCGCCAGCCTATTTCCCGGACTGTTCCGACGGCGCGGCGGACGGCGCGGTGTGGCGGCCGGCCGTCCCGGACGGATTGGTGTAGATATCGTTGAGCTGTTGGACGCAGCGGTCGGCCTCGGCCCGGACCCTGGCGACGATTGCCCGGGTCTGGGCGTTCCAAGCCGCCGGCTCGGTCTGAAAAATACTCCGATACCAGCACGTGCTGCGCTGAAAGGCCCCGACCAGATTGTCCACCTGCTGGTCGGCCCGGTCTCGACCCAGGCCGGCGATGATTCGCTCGCGCACCCGGCGGCGCACCTGCCAGTGTCCGTAGCCGGCCAGGACAGCCGCCACACCCAGGCTCCAGCCCCCCAGCCCGAGGAGCAGCTCGCCGAGACCGAACCAGGCCAGCAGGCCGAGCAGGACCAGCCCCCCTCCGAGCAGCAACCCGTCCCGCCACACGACTCCCGCCCGCCAGCCGCGCAGCATGGCCCGCAATTGGGGAACCAGCTGCCGCTCCAGCTCGTTCGCCGAGCGCTCCAGGGTCCCCACCACACGGTAGGCCTGGGCGGTTCGCACCTGCTGAATACGGGCCTGGAGTTCGCCGTAGTCGTGCTCGCGTAGCGCCTCGTACCGGGCGCGAACCTGGGGGTCGGCAATCGGGGCCGCCGCCGAACGGCTGTAGATGTGATAAAAACGCCCGGCGGTCAGGCCCTTTTGGGCCAGGCCGCGCTGCCAGGCGGCCACCACCTGCTCGGCATTATCGTCCTGGGCGGTCGCATCCAGATGGTTCAGCACATACAGAAATTTGCTGGAATCCGTCCGCCGGATCGTCTTTTCGACCAGATGCTCAAGCGTATCCCGCATTGAGCCCGCCTCCGGGTGACGGGCGTCAAAAAAAACCAGCACCAGGTCGGACAGGGCGACGATGTGGTCGGTCAGACGCAGCACTGCGGTGCGTTGCTCGTCCGCGTCAAAGCCGGGGCTGTCAATGAAAATGCGGCCCCGGACCACCTGGCTGGGACAGGTTTTGAGCTGGAGATAGGCGTCCATGCGTTCGCCCTCACCCGGCGCCGAAGCCTCAAGCTCGCGGCTGATTTTGTAAAACGGGAAGCGTGGGTCGGCGTCCAGCGCCAGGGCCGGCAGCGCCCGCACCTGGGCGTCCTGGCCGTAACACACGACGGTAAACTTGTCGTCAACAGCCTGGTTACCGGTCAGCTGTAAGGGGTAGTCGAGATAGTCGTTGAGGAAGGTCGATTTACCGGCCGAATACGTCCCCAGGACCGCAATGATGGGCCACCACGGCACGTGGCGGGTGTAGGACTCGGTGGGCGAGAAAAATCCCAGCCGGCGGGCGACCCTGTCCAGTTCGCGCAGGCCGGCCACCACGGCCAGAAAGACCGGCCCCTCCTCCTCCAGTTCGTTCTGGATATGTGTCTCAAGAGCCGCCTCAAGGCGGTCCGAGCCAACGGTTCTGCGTCCGAATACCACGCGCTTCCCCTGCCGCTGAGACGCCCGCGCAGCGGAGCATGCGCCTGCCCCGAGCGTCGCCTGCCTGGTGCCTCAGGCGGCGGTCTGGGTCAACCGCCTGGTGATAAAGCCTGGCTTGAACAGGGTGATCAGCACCGGCAGCAGGGTCATCGTGGCCAGAAAACTCACCCCCATCCACAGCGCCAGCAGCAGGCCCATCTCACCGCTGAAACGCAGGCTCGACATGGTCCAGAACAGGGTCCCGAGCACCATGGTCAGGGCGGTGAAGGTGACCGCCTTGCCCGAGGTCACCAGCGTCCGCAGGACGGCCGCGTCCAGCCCTTCTCCGGGCTTTTGTTCCTCGATAATCCGGCTGACAATGTACAGGGCATAGTCGATACCAAACCCGACCCCGACCGTGACGACCGGCAGGGTGTGGATGTTGATGCCGATATCCCGCGCCCCCATATAGGCGTTGATGATCGCGTTGGCGACCAGCAGCGGCAGAATCATGTACACGCCCGCCAGCAGCGACCGGTAGGTCACCACCAGGATGAGAAAGATCGTGCCAAAGCCGAGAATGTTGACCAGAATGTGGTTTTTGAGCAGCTCCTCGTTGGCCGCAGCCAGCACCCCGATCGGTCCGCCGGCCAGACGGAAGCGAGCGGTCTCCAGGGGGTTGGCGGCAATATACTCGCGCGCCCGCTGGATGACCCGACGCACGGTATCGCCCTTGTGGTCGGTCAGATAAAAATGGACGGGCGCGTGGCGGAACTGATAGTCGATGACCCGCGCGCTCTCGCTGTGCGAGACGCCAAAGAAATAGCCCGAGATCGCCATAAGGACCCGAGCCCGGGTCCGGGGCAGGACGTTCCACTTTGGATCGCCGGTGCCGTTCGTCGCCCCCAGGATATCGACAAACGAAAAACTCGCGCCGACCGCCGGGTCGCGCTCCAGGTGGCGCTGGAAGCTCTCAATCCAGGGTAAGACCTCGGGGTTCATCAGCGACGGCTGTGAGTCGCGCCGCTCCAGGATTTCCCGTGCGCTCAGGCCTTCCTCAGATGCTCCCGTGTCCTGGGGCAGGGTGCGTTCGGCCATGACCATCAGGTTTTCCACCCCGCCAAAGGTTTCCTGAATGCGGGCATGGGCGGTGTTATAGGGAGAATCGCGGTACAGCAGGGGCGAGATCGCGCTGGGATCGCCGATGACCAAGTTTTGCCAGAAATAGACGCTGCCGACCATCAGCCCCAGCCAGGTGGCCACGGTCAGGACCTTGCCGGCCGGCGACAGCAGGCCTGCGGCCAGGCTGCTCAGGCTGCGCTTGAACACCCCCTCGTTGCGTTTGAGGACGATCCGCATGTCGGGTTCGCGCAGGTAGTGGTAGACGATCGGATTGAGCAACAGCTCGCTGATCGTGATGGCCAGGATCCACACCGCAGCGCTGATGGCCAGTTTCTGGAGCAGGACGATGGGGATGAACAGGATGACCAGCACCCCCAGCGCATCGGTCAGAATGCCCGACAGGGTCGGCACGAACAGTTTGGCAAAGGCGGCCACAATCGCCGGTTCCTTCTGCCAGTCGGCCTTCTGATATTCCTCGTAATAGCGCTCGTGCATCTGCACCGAGTGGCTGACCGCCCGGGCGGTAATGAAAAACGGGATGACCAGCGTCAGCGGATCGAGGCTGAAGCCGATCATTTTGATGAAGCCCAGCCCCCAGATGGCCGACACGACCCCGGTGATGGTCGGCCGCAGGGCGCCCCGGATGTCGTGGAAATACAGATACAGAAAGATCCACATCAGGAGGGTGGTGGCCAGAAAGATCCAGTACACCTGCGTGGCGTAGTAGTACACCCAGCCGTACAGCGCCGGGTGGCCGGCAACGTGGATGGTCGTGTTGTCGTCGCTGAACGGCTCCACCACCGCGCCCATGATTTCGTCAAACAGGCGCCGATGATCGATCCGGCCCTCGATGAACGTGGCTTGCAGCAGGGTGGCTTTTTCGTCGAGCGACACCAGCACCCCGTACAGGTTCGGGGTGGTGTAGACGATCTCCCGCACCCGGCGCACATCGTTCTCGTTCTGCGGGGCACGCTCCATGATCGGCTCGATCTCGGTCAGGCCGCCGCCCTTGAGCTGGATGCGCCGATTGGTCCGGTGGGCCAGGGAGTTAATCAGATCGTGGTTGACGCCGTAGATCGTATCGAGCCGCTTGGTCATCTCAAAGACCTTGCTCAGCGTCTCACGGGTGAAGATGGTCCCCTCCTTGACCTCCAGCATGATCTGGAGCGTATTCGCTCCGCCAACCTCTTTGGCGTATTCGTTATGGGTCTCGATGAACTCGTGATCCTGCGGCAGCTGCTCGTCAAAACGGGTGATCAGGTCGAGTTGGAGGGCAAAGGCGGCAAAGATCAACGTCGCCACGGCAACGCCGCCCAAGACGACCTTGCGCCGCGCGATCAGCTGTTCGCCGAGGTAGTACAGAAAAGCCTGGTCTGCGTTCCGCTCTGTTTCACTCATGGCATGCGTCCTCCTGGCTGGTGTCGGTCAGCCCGTGGCCCTGACCATCCCATCCAAACCAGACCGCGTCAAGCACCGGGCAGGGTTGGCTCGCAACACGGGAGCGACCATGCCGGAGACCGCTGCCGCCTTGCAAAGCCCACAGCCAGGCTCTAGGCTCGGCGGAGACGGCGTGGACGGCGCATAAGCGGGGATCAGCGATGCCACAGGCAACAGCACAGACGGTCTTGAGCGTTCCGTTTCGGCTCAAGGTCGAGGCGACGCGGCTGACGGAGCAGCAATTCATCGAGTTGTGCCGGGAGAATCGGGATTTACGCTTTGAGCTGACCGCCGACAAGGAGCTGGTCATCATGGCGCCAGCGGGCTCAGAAACCGGCCGGCAGAACAGCGAAATTGCCTACACGCTGACGGCCTGGGCCAAGAAAGATGGCACCGGACTGTCGTTTGACTCTTCCACCGGCTTTCGCCTGCCGAACGGGGCCATCCGCTCGCCGGATGCCGCCTGGATCAGGCGAGACAGCTGGCACACCCTCAGCCCGGAACAGAGACGAGGCTTTGCTCCCCTGTGCCCGGATTTTGTGCTGGAGCTGCGCTCGCCGAGCGATCAGCTGTCAGCCTTGCAGGACAAGATGCAGGAGTATATCGACAATGGCGCGCGCCTGGCCTGGCTGCTCGATCCGTCACAAAAACGGGCGTATATCTACCGGCCCGGCCAGCCGGTCGAGCGGCGCGACGATCCACCCACGCTTCGTGGCGACTCGGTATTGCCGGGCTTTGTGCTGCATCTGGATATTCTGGACTTGTCCTGAATGAGTCCTGACA
>WTHE01000700.1 GCA_011523315.1 Candidatus Binatota bacterium | reverse complement strand
TTGTTGGAGAAGTCCTGCTTGAGGTAGGGCGCCTGCATGGCCGGCTCATCGGCATAACTCTCCGAGTACTTCAGGAAGTGATGGCTCAGCCGCAGCAGCTGGTCGTCCCGGCGGTCAAAGGCCACCATCCACAAGGTCCAGTAGGTTTCGGCGTCAATGAACACGATCTTGTGGCTGTAGGGATGATCCTCGCTCTTGGGATCGATCAGCAGGACATGGGCGTCGCGTAGCTCCCAGCGTGCCTTGTTCGGCACCCACAGGTGGGGACCGCCGGCCTCAGGATTGGTGGCCACGTTGATCGTCGCCAACACCTTCTTGCGTCCCAGGTAGGTCCAGTTCTGCTCATAGACTTTGCCGCCAAAACCCATCATGTCTTCCCGGATCAGATCCATGCCCATCATCTCGCTGGTGCGCTCCGAGGCCAGGGTGCGACGCGGTTTACGCTCGGAGGGCAGATACATCCAGCCGCTGTCTTCTTTGTAGTGATCGACGTAGGTGATGGACAGGTTCTTGGCCCCCGTCATATCCCGGGGCGAGCGGAACTCCATCAACATCTTGCTGCGCACCTCTTCATAGCCCGGCACCAGACAGTTCGCACCCCGCGCATACTCGGCGTTGACCGAGGTAAACTCGAATTCGCGATCCAGCTTGCCGTGCTCACTGCGCGACCAGGCGACCATCGGCATCACATAGTCGTCGGTCCCCGGCCGCCACAGCATGTTCCAGATGACCTTGACCGCAATCTGGGGGTCATCCGGGGCGAGGTCGGGAAACGGAAACCCACCGCCCTTGAAATCGACCAGCACGCCCTGCTCGTCCAGGAAGTAGCCGGGCACGACGTTTTGGCCCCACTCGGGCGGCGGCGGATACTCGCCCGTTGCGGCAATCTGCATCTCCATGTCATCAAAGAAGTAGTATTCCCAGGCTGACTGGGGGATGAACGGTTCGAGGGCTTGACGGTCTTGCAGGCCCAGGGTTCGACCGGGCTCGAATGTCGGCGGGGCTTCCCGGTAGTGTTCGAGCCAGTTCACCATCGCTTGATAGCTCTGGTCTTCGGCAGCGCGGGTCAGATTGGGGGCAGCCCACGCGCCGGCCAGGATGAGGGCGGCAAACAGACCTACCAGCGGCGTGACGGGACGACAGCGTCTTCGTATTGTGCGCATGCGTTCCTCCTTGCAGAACAGCCGGGACTGGCCGGCAACATAGCAAGCCGACGGGAGAAAGCATAGGCCGGTTTGAGAGGCGGCAATCGGCCCGGCTCAGGCTCAGGCCAGCCCCAGGGCGTGGAGTGTGTGGGCGGGCAGCGTGCCGTCCGGCCGCCAGCCGCGGGCCTGATAATAGCTCTGAATCATGCCGCGCAGCTCCTCTGGAGTCAGCCCTACCCCTGCGGCCGCCCCGTCCGGCAGGGTCTCGCTCAGCAGGCGGGGCGGCAGCCAGTCGTCCTGCAACTGCCAGCCTTCACGGATGTTGAAGCGCTTTTTCAGCGTGTTGATACGCTCCCCAACCCGACGCAGGTCCTGGTCGGACACCGACCAGCCGGTGACAGCGTTGAGCAGCGTCGCCGCCTCGGGGTAGAAGTCGCTGAAGCATTTGCGCAGAAACTTGCACACGATCAGCGAGTCCAGGACTGCGGCAAAATCCTCGGCCGCAGCCACCAGCCCCCCCCGCTTATCATCGACCCGCAAGCGGTCGACCTGCCCGGAAAAATCCGCCTCATACGCCCCGGACCGGTTATGGCACGCCCCGCGCGGACTCACCGCCAGTCCCAGGGCCATGGTCTTGAGGCTGCGCGGCTCATAGCCGGGCAGTTCCATACCCTTGACCTGCATGGCCCAGCGCGCGGCTTCCGGCCCCAACTGTTGGGCGGCGCGCTTCGAGCCCTCGGCCAGCAGCTCTCCCAGCTCCCGGCGTTCCCCAATGGCCGCAATCGTCGCCAACAGAGCCTCGGACCGGCCAAAGCCCAGGCCGACCGCCCGAGCCTGGGGAAACAGGCCCCTCTCGGCACACTCCATAGCCCAGGCAATTGTGCCGCCGGTGCTGATCGTGTCCAAACCGTAGTGGTCACACAGGCCGGCCGCTTGCAGCACCACGTCGGGGTCTTCAATGCCGCACAGCGGCCCGAGCGCAAAAAGCGTTTCATACTCGAGACGCTGCTCCGTACCGTTCAGGGCCGTAAACAAACGCTCGCACCGAATCGTACACGACGCGCAGCCATGAGCCCGGCTGAAGGTATTGGCCAACAGCTGCTCACCGCTCAGGGCCTCGGCCTGGGCAAAGCTGGACTGCCGGAAATTCCGGGTCGGCAGGCTGCCCAGGCGGTTGAAGACCGACAGGTTGGCCACCGTGCCGATCTCCCGGTAT
>WTHE01000762.1 GCA_011523315.1 Candidatus Binatota bacterium | reverse complement strand
CGGCATCAAGGCGGTCCTCATTCCCGAGGAGAACAAGAAGGACATCAACGAGATCCCCGCGACCGTGCTGAAGAACGTGGAGTTGATCCTGGTCGCGCACATGGACGACGTCCTCAAGCGGGCCCTGGTGGTCAACGATCCGGAGGGGCTGTTCGCACACCGGGACTTGGACGATCCGTCGGCCGACGCGCCCGCGGGCTTCCGGAAGAAGGACGACGAGTCCAGACCCAGCCTTCCCCAGTGAGGGCCTTCGGGCGGTTAGCTCAGTTGGGAGAGCATCGGCCTTACAAGCCGGGGGTCACAGGTTCAAGTCCTGTACCGCCCATTGGTTCCTCCAGGCGTGGTGCCGCACCGGCGGAAACGCGTTTGACGCTACACCCTGGTTGCAATCGTCGACGATAACCGTTATACGTTCTTCTTGGTTCGGGGCCGTAGTTCAGCTGGTTAGAACGCCGGCCTGTCACGCCGGAGGTCGCGAGTTCGAGTCTCGTCGGCCCCGCCACCCCTTCTTCGCCGCTCAAAGAATTCAGGGTTGCAAGGATGAAGAAAGAGACCTCTACACGTTCACGAAAAGCCTCGCTGAGCGCCCGTCGCTGGCATCTTGTTGATGCCGAGGGACAGACGGTCGGCCGTCTGGCCAGTACTGTGGCCCAGGTTCTGCGCGGCAAAAACAATCCTGCCTTTGCCCCCCATATTGATAACGGCGACTTTGTCATTGTCATCAATGCCAGTCGGGTTCGCTTTTCCGGGAATAAATGGCAGCAGAAAATGTATTACCACCATACCGAGTATCCGGGCGGAATCCGTCAAGCCACTGCCGAGCAGGTACTGGCAAAACATCCCGAAGATATCGTCAAAAAGGCGGTTATTGGGATGCTGCCCAAAAATGCGCACGGCCGAGCGCTGGCCACAAAACTGAAGATTTATGCAGGCCCTGAGCATCCCCACGCTGCCCAGCAACCGGTATTGCTGGCCGTTTGAGGAGAGACGAAAATATGGCTGAGCAAAGGACTGAGTATTGGGGGACCGGGAAACGCAAGACGGCAGTCGCCCGTGTCCGCCTTTTTCCCGGAGCGGGCAAGTACACCATTAATCGTCGTGAGCTGAATGCGTATTTTGGGCGGGAAACCGTCCGGATGATTGTGCAGCAACCCTTGACCCTGATTCAGGAGCAGGACAAGCATGACGTGATTGCGAATGTCCAGGGCGGGGGCAATGCCGCCCAAGCCGCAGCTATTCGGCACGGGATCACCCGCGCCTTGCTGGAGATGAACCCCGATTTACGCCCGACTCTGAAGAAAGCCGGCTTTATTACCCGGGATTCGCGCCGGGTCGAACGCAAGAAGTACGGAAGACACAAGGCGCGTAAACGGCCGCAGTACTCAAAGCGCTAAAGCTACGCCCTGCCTAATCAACGCCCAGTAGTAGAAAGAGCCCACACAGTCCGGCGACCCCATTGGCCAGCCAGGCGGCGAGTTGGGGCGGCAGCGCACCGCTATGGCCAAGAGAGATGCTGAGCGCCAACACGAGCCAGTAGCCGAAGCCTGTTATCAGGGCCAGGCCCAAGACCGTCGGCAGCGCATGCTGCTTGGAACTGGGAATGGTCAGGGCAATGCCGATGAGGGTCATCACCAGTGTCGCAAATGGCACGGCACTTTTGAGGTGGAGGTCGACCTGATATTCCGTGGTGTCGAGCCCCTTTTTCTGGAGGCTGATAATATACTTGCGGAGCTGATCCGAGGAGAACTCCTCGGCTTTCATGTCAATCAGCGAGAAGTCTTCAGGAGTTTCTTGGAGCTGGACGGGCAATCCCTGAAGTCGGGCGTGCTCCTCGCCTGTCAGCGACTTTTCCCGGACCGCGGTGAGCTGCCATCGGTCTTCCTTCCACTCTGCCCTAGCGATTTCGACCAGAGAACGCACGCGAAAATCTTGATCAAGCGTGTACATGGTCAGGCCCGAGACAATTTTTTTCTGTGAATCGAAATGTTCGATATAATAAAAGGCGCCGTCCCCGTGGTACCAGAAACCGCGTTCATGAAAGAGTCCTTTGAACGGCCGCTGCTTAATTTCAACCGTGTTGATGTAGCGGGAATGGTGAAAGGCGGCCGGCACCACCCATTCGTTCCAGACTCTGACGGCTAGGCTCAACAGACCGGCGGTCAGGAGAAGCGGCAGGGCCATCTGCCACGGGCTGATGCCACACGCCTTCAGAGCCAGCAGCTCGCGATTTCTCGACAATAAGCCACAGCCGATGAGCACCCCGGCCAGCGCTGCGGCCGGGGCGGCCTGGGTCACGAAGAGGGGGAGCTCGAAGACGCAATAGCGGATGTTTGCCGATACCGCAGCGCCGTACTTGTTGAAA
>WTHE01000782.1 GCA_011523315.1 Candidatus Binatota bacterium | reverse complement strand
GGTGTACGGACGCGACCGGCTGTTTGTCTACCTGCGCTTGAACGCAGCGCCCTCGGCCGAACAGGACGCTGCGGTCGCAGCCCTGGAAAAGGCCGGTCACGCGCTGGTCCGTATTACGCTCGAAGACACGCTCGATCTGGGCCAGGAGTTTTTTCGCTGGGAAATCGCTACGGCGGTGGCCGGCTCGATCCTGGGTATTCATCCCTTCAACCAGCCTGATGTCGAAGCCAGCAAGCGTGCGACGCGGACCTTGATGGCTACCTATCAGGAACGCGGCAGCCTGCCTGCCACCTCGGCGCTGCTGGAGGACGCGGGACTTGGGCTGTTTGCCGACGCGCGGAACGCGGCCAACCTGCTGTCTGCGGCCACGCACCGGACCTTGGAAGCCGTATTGGCCGCCCACCTCAATCAACTCCGGGCCGGAGACTATCTGGCGATCAACGCCTATCTGCCGATGAGTCCGGCCAACGAGCGGCTTTTGCAGCAGCTCCGCCAGACCGTTCGTGACACAAAACGGGTGGCCACCACACTCGGCTACGGGCCACGCTTCCTGCACTCCACCGGCCAGCTGCACAAAGGCGGGCCTGACACCGGAGTCTTTCTCCAGCTCACGGCTGACGACAGCCCGGATATCGCCATTCCCGGCCAGGCCTACAGCTTTGGCGTGCTGAAAAATGCCCAGGCCCAGGGCGACGCCGAGGTCCTGGCCGAACGTGGCAAACGGCTCGTGCAGATTCATCTCGGTTCAGATATCCAGGCTGGCTTGGCCCGTCTCCACGCCGTGGTTCAGAAAGTGTGCGATGAGAACCGCCTCATCTAGGAAGCGACAGGCGTTCGCTCTGCGCGCCGTGGGCTAGGATGACGCGTATGGCGACGAGCATTGCCGAACACGCGCTCAGCCTTATTGACGACGGCGCTGTCGTCGGTCTGGGCTCAGGCCGGGCGGCGAGAAATTTTGTGCGCGCCTTGGGGACTCGTGTCCAGGCCGGCTTTCGGATTCGGGGAGTCCCAACCTCGCAGGCAACGGCCGACTTGGCCCACAGCCTCGGGATTCCGCTGTGTCGGCCGGACGAGGTCGGCCGGATCGATATTGCGGTTGACGGTGCGGATGAGGTTGATCCGTCGCTCCAGCTGATCAAGGGCTATGGCGGCGCGCTGGTCCGGGAAAAAATTGTTGCCGCCTCAGCCACACGTTTTGTCATCCTGGTTGGCCAAGAGAAGCTCGTGCCGGTTCTTGGCTCGCGCGGCAAACTGCCCCTCGAAGTCCTCCCCTTCGGGAGCGCCCTGTGTCTGCGTCTGCTGGACGGCTTCGGCTGGCGGCCGCAGCTGCGTGAAGAAAACGGCGAGCCATTTACCACCGATAACGGCAACTATCTCGTCGACTGTCATATCCCGCTCCTGCCGTCCCCGGCGACTTGGGAGCAGAAGCTGTCAGCCATGCCCGGGATCGTCGGAACCGGCCTCTTCCTCGATATGGCCCACACGGTCCTGATCCAGACCGGGGACACGGTCCAGGTTCGCCAGCGCACCCGCCCGGACCCGTAATCTGCTCCAGAATTACTGATATCTCCATCTCCTGCTCTACTGAGGAGTGTACCCAAAAATATAGATCATCTGTATGATATTCCTCAAATATCGAGCATCTGTATGATATTCCTCAAATATCGAGCATCTGTATGACATTCCTCTAAAAGATGCTGATGGGAGCGGTTTGCGAGCTGATTTCTGCTCCTGGATAGCATGCGAGAGGTGCATCATGCCGAACACGGAAATCTCCCAACACCCCTCCAGCATGGCTCCTCCGGGGACGTGGCTGCGCCTCTTATGGGAAAACGGCGGGGTGGCTCCAGCCTACTGGGGCAAGGTGGGCTCGTATTCTGCTGTTCAGTATTCTCGCCAGCCCCTTGCGCCTCGTGGAGCAGGTACGATACGGCCGGCAAGTCGCACAGACGCAGCTTGACCCCCGGCCGCTCTTCATCCTGGGGTTTGCCCGCAGCGGCACGACGCATTTGCATAATCTGTTGCAGCGCGACCCCCGGTACGGGACGGTCTCGACTTTTCAGGCGATTGTACCGACCTTCTTTCTGATCGGACGCGGTTGGCTGAAACGCCAGATGGCCAAGGCCGTGCCGGCCACCAGACCGATGGATAATGTTCGGCTGTCCCTTGATGCGCCAGTTGAAGAGGAGGTCGCGGTCAGCAATACGTGTGCGCTTTCCCTCCTGCACCATTTGTCGTTCCCACAGCGGTCACGAACGTACTGGGACAAATACCTCACCCTGCAGGGACTGACGAAGAAAGAACTGGCCCGCTGGGAGCGGGTCTATCTGGAGGTTCTGCGCAAGGCGACCTTCGCTAACGGCG
>WTHE01000365.1 GCA_011523315.1 Candidatus Binatota bacterium | reverse complement strand
CGTTGCCCTTAATGTTGCCGGGCAAACCCGGCGGCTTGACGTGTCATTTCTTGAGGCCGATGGGCAAGTTGCCGCGTGGCAGGTCGTGTGGGGCGACCGGGCAGGGCTGAGCCTGGATGGGGGTCGGCGGACGGTGGCAATAGCGCCACGCAGCGCCCTCGTACTACGGCTGGCATGAGACCAATGGCAGGCCACAGCGGCAGCTTCCGCTCTCAACTCCGTGAGCTGGCCCGCGCGTACGATATCCAGACGGCCTACACCGACTTCTGGGGGCAACGCCGACGGGCCGAGCCGGGGGTGCTGCTGGCCGTCCTGCGGGCCCTGGGGGCCGGGGTCGAAACGCTTCGGGACGTGCCCGACGCTCTGCGTGAGCGTCGCCAAGAGCTGTGGCGGCGGGTCTGCCCGCAGGTGTGTGTGGCCTGGCAGGGTGCCGCTCCGGCGCTGGAACTGCGGCTTCCGGCCAGACTCGATGAGCAGCGTGCGTTTGTGTACCGTCTCAGCCTGGAGAATGGGCAGAAGCGATCTCGAACCGTCCGGGTGGGCGAGCTGGCCCTGGTCGGACACCAGACGGTCGAGGGCCAGCGCTATGGTGTGAGACACCTGCGGCTGCCCGAGCGTCTTCCCTTTGGCTTTCATACGCTTCGACTCGAAGGGGTCGGGGCGCAAGCGTCGTGTCTGGTCTTGAGTGCGCCGCAAAAAGCCTACGGTCTGAAGGAGAAGACGTGGGGAGTCTTCCTGCCCCTGTACGCCCTGCACTCGGACACGAGCTGGGGAGGGGGTGATTTTTCCGACCTCGACGCTCTGGCGGCATGGACGGCGGAGCAGGGTGGGGGGAGTGTGACCACCCTGCCGCTGCTGGCCGCTTTTCTGGGCCAGGACGGCGAGCCGTTTGAGCCCAGCCCCTACGCTCCGGTGAGCCGTTTGTTCTGGAACGAGTGCTACCTCGATATCCGGCGTATTCCCGAACTGCATTCCTGCCAGGCCGCCCGCAGCCTGCTCGCCTCGACCGACGTGCAGGCGGAAGTCACCGCCCTGCGCCACGCCTCGCAGCTTGACTATCGTCGCCAGATGGCGCTCAAGCGTCGCCTGCTCGAAGTGCTGGCCCGGCACTTCTTCGACCAGCCTTCGCCTCGCCAGGCGGCTTTTGCCGAGTTTGCCGCCGCCCAGCCCGAGCTGGACGACTACGCCCGCTTTCGGGCGGCCGGCGAGCACTTTGGCGCGCCGTGGCCGGACTGGCCCCGACCGCTCCGGGACGGGCGCATCAGACCCGACGCCGTTCCCCAGGAGCGCGCGAACTATCATCGCTATGTCCAGTGGCTGGCCCACGAGCAGATGCAGGCGGTGGCCGACAAGGCGCGCCGCCACGGGCCCGGGCTGTATCTCGACCTGCCCCTCGGGGTGCACGCCTGGGGCTATGATGTGTGGAAGCAGCGCGAGCTTTTTGTCAGCGGGGTGTCGAGCGGCGCGCCGCCCGACAACTTTTTTGCTGGCGGACAGAATTGGGGCTTTCCGCCGCTCCATCCCGACACAAGTCGGGCTCGCGCCTATGGCCATGTCAGAGCCTACCTGCGCCACCATCTGCGCCACGCCGGGATGTTGCGTCTCGACCACGTCATGGGCCTGCACCGCCTCTTTTGGGTGCCGCACGGTTATGAGCCGCGCCAGGGCGTGTATGTCGGCTATCCGGCCGAGGAGTGGTACGCCGTGCTGAGTCTCGAATCGCACCGCAGCCGGACCGTTCTGGTTGGCGAGGACCTCGGCACAGTTCCGGCCTCGGTCAGACCCGCCATGGCCCGCCACGGGATTCTGCGCAGCCAGGTGTTGCAGTTCGGCGTGCCGAGGCGTATGCCGGCTCGTGCGGTTGCCAGCCTGAACACCCACGACAGCGCGCCCTTTGCCGCGTTTTGGCGGGGGCTGGAGGGACGCGAGCGGGTCGAGTGCGGCTTTTTGGAACTCGCCGACCTCCGCCAGGTCGAGTGCGAGCACGAGGACCGCAAGCGGGCGCTGGTGGCGTTTCTGACACAGCACGGCTGGCTGGAGGGGACGCTCGACCCGCAGGCTGTCTACGCGGCGTGTGTTGCGTATCTGGCCGCCAGTCCTGCCCAGTTCGTCCTCATCAGCCTGGAAGATGTGTGGGGCGAAACGCACAGGCAGAATATGCCGGGGACCGGCCAGGAGCGGCCGAACTGGCGCCGCAAGGCTCGTTTCGGGTTCGAGACCTTCAGTCACATGCCCCGGCTGCTGGAGATAGTGCGCCAAGTCCAGGGCCTGCGCACGGGCAAGCGCGCTCCGAACAGGACGGGTACCGGGAGCCGCTGACCTCAGGCCGATCGTGCGGCCGGCAAATACAGCCGCTCAATATACT
>WTHE01000449.1 GCA_011523315.1 Candidatus Binatota bacterium | reverse complement strand
GTCCATGCTCGTCGGCAGCTTGTAATCGCCCAGATTGAGGCTGCTCACCGCACCGTCCTGGATCAGCAGGTGTTCGGTCAGTGCCTGCCCCAGGCCCTGGGCGACCCCGCCCTCGATTTGGCCCTGGTGGGTGAGCGGGTTGAGAACAGTGCCCACGTCATGGGCGCTGGTCAGCTTGCGCAGGCTGACCTGACCGGTCTGGAGGTCAACCTCGACCTCGGCGATCTGGGCGCAGAACGAGGTCACCTCAACCGGGTCCGGGACGTAGCTGCCAAGCCGCGACACGGGCAGCTGGTCCTGAGCCCGGGCGGCAAAAGTGTGCAGATCGAGGCGTTGGCCGTCTGGAGCGAGAAACTGACCGGCCTGGAGCCGGACGGTGTCGGCCGCGCAACCCATCTGCCGGGCGGCCAAGTCAATGAGGGCGTCCTTGAGGGCGCGGACGGCCAGCAGCGTGGCTTGACCGGCCATATGGGTCAGACGGCTGCCCCCGGCCCCGACCTCCCAGGCTGCGGTATCGGTATCGCCCTGTACGACCCGCACCCGTTCCAGGGGCAGCTGGAACTCCTCGGCCACGATCTGTTGCAAAACGGTAAAGGAACCCGTGCCCGTATCGGCCGCTCCGGTCATCAGGCTCAGGCTGGCGTCCGGGTTGAGGCTCAGGGTCGCGCTCGACGGGCCGAAGGCGCCCGGTTCCCGGTCGTACAGGCCGATTCCACGGCCAACCCCGGGCGCCTTGTCAGTCTCCCAGCCGGCAGTGTCGGCCGCAGCCCGCAGGGTTTCTTTGCACCGGATCGTGCGCCATTCCTCGCCCAGCGGCGCCCGGTCGCCCTCCTGCAGGGCATTGCGCAAACGGAACTCCAAGGGGTCGAGCCCCAGTTCATGGGCAATGCAGTCCATGTGGCTCTCAACCCCAAACACGACTTGTGGCGCGCCCGGCGCCCGCATATGTCCGGCCGGCACGGTGTTGGTATAGGTCCGCACGACCTCGATATCCACGTGCGGGATGCGGTACGGCCCGCCGGCGTGGACACCACCGTGGACCGTGTGCAGGGGGGTAAACGCGGCATACGCCCCGCAGCTGAAGACCAGCCTGGCGTGTCGGGCGGTGATACGTCCTCCGGCGTCCAGCCCGGTCTTGAGCGTCATCGTCGCGGCGTGGCGCGGGTTGCCGGCCATCAGCTCCTCGGTGTAGCTCATGACCATCTTGACCGGCCGACCGGAGCGGGCGGCCAGGTGATAACACACCACGCTGTCCATCAGTGAGCCTTTGCCGCCAAAGTCCCCGCCCAGCGGCGCGGTGTTGACACACACCCGGTCTTCGGCCAGCCCGACTCCGGCGGCGAACTGAGCCCGGGCAATGAATGGCGTCTTATTCGACAGCCACAGCTGGACCTTGCCGTCCGGCTCAATGTGGACGACGCTGGCGTGCGGTTCGAGATAGCCCTGATGGACGGGCGGGACGCTGAAAGTGTGCTCAAAAATCCGGTCGGCACGGGCAAAACCGGCCTCGGTATCGCCGTGGGTATAGCGCACCTGCGACACCACATTGGGGACGGCCGGGAACAGCCGGTCGTCGCCGCGGTGAACGAAATCCGGGATCGGCGGGTAAGCGTAGCTGCTGGTGTCGGCGTGCACCCGGGGGGCGTCGTCACGCATGGCTTCGAGCGCGTCAAACACGGCCGGCAGTTCCTCGTACTCGACCTCGATGAGGGTCAACGCTTCTTCGGCGATGTCGGCAGACTCGGCCGCCACAGCCACAACTTTTTCGCCCACAAAACGCACCACATCCCGAGCCAGAACCGGCATGTCCAAAAAGAAGCGGCCAAGCCGGCGGTCCGGCAAGTCCGCCCCGGTAATCACCGCCTGGACGCCGGGCAGGGTTGCGGCCTGAGACACATCAATTGACCGGATGCGGGCGTGCGGAAACGGGCTGCGGAGACACCTGCCCGACAGCATGCCGGGCAGGCTGATATCGGCCGTATAGCGCGCCCGGCCGGTGACTTTGTCCGGCCCTTCGACGTGGGCGACGGGCTGTCCCACACTGCGCCAGTCTGCCATAGCTTCCCCCTGTGTTCCGTCGCTCCGGGGCTCAGACGGTTCTGCCCACAGATTCGGACGGTTCGGTCAGCCGCTCCAGACGCGCCAGGTAGGCGCAGGCCTGGTCGGCTGTCCGGCCGCACATGGACTCGGAGGGACGCAGGTCGCGGCACACCGCCGGCCGCTCAGGTCTTCCAAACAGCAGACAGCGGTTGTCGGAACTCAGCTGAACGCAGCGCACCCCGGCCGGTTTGCCGTCCGGCATACCCGGGATGGCGGATGAGATTGACGGGGCGATGCAACACGCTCCGCAGCCCACGCGACAGTCCATAGTAGAGGTGCTCCTTCCTCTTCTTTTGGCCATGTCTCGGAAGAAGTTGCAAGACCGGTGGGACCGGATGGACTCAGTTGCGATCTATCATAATTTTGATAATATCAGGCGAATGATGCTTATCTGCATGTGAGGAGACATATGCCTGTCATTCGTCCCATCTCGGATTTACGCAACAAAACTCCTGAGATCTCAAAGCTCTGCCGCGACTCTGGGGAGCCGGTTTTCATCACAAAAAACGGCCAGAGCGAGCTAGTGGTGATGAGCGCCGCCGCCTATGAGCGGGATCAGACCCGCCTGAAGCTGTACGAACTGCTCAACGCGGCTGAGGAAGACGTGCGCCACGGAGACCGGGGGATTGGCGTAGCACGCCTCGCCAGCCTGCTGCGCGAGGCGCGGGAATGACGCGGGCAGTTCGGGTTCTGCGCCGTGCCCAGACCGACCTGCTCGAAATGCAGCGCTATATTGCGCGGGATAATCCCACGGCAGCCCAAGACATGCTTGAGGCGATGTTCGACCTTATCGCCAGCCTTGGAGAATTCCCGGAGCGAGGACGCATACCACAGGATGCGGTTCTCCGAACCGCCGGCTATCGTTATCTGCGCTACGGTGAATATCTCGTCTTTTACAAGGTTCTTCGCTCACAGGTCCGCGTGTACAGGATCGTCCACGGACGGCGCAGGTATGCAGACATCTTGTGAAACATAGGATAAACACACCTGCGAGAGCAAATACCCGCTGGGGAGGACACATGAGCAATCCAGTCAACCCGCAACTCCGCTTCGGCCTGTGGTACGACTTCCGTAATCCGCCAGCCTGGAAACGGCCCTACGACCAGATCTACGCTGAAATCCTCGACCAGATCGTGTGGGGCGAGGCGAACGGCTTTGACGACGTGTGGCTGTCTGAGCACCATTTCATTGACGACGGCTACTCCCCGGCCCTGATGCCGATTGCCGCCGCCATTGCCGCCCGGACCACAAAGATTCGGATTGGCACCAGCGTCATGCTGCTGCCCTTTCACAATCCCGTCCGGCTGGCCGAAGACGCGGCCACCGTTGACGTCATCTCCGGCGGACGCCTGGAGCTCGGAGCCGGGGTGGGCTACAAGGTCGAGGAGTTCGAGGGCTTTGCCGTATCGAGCAAGGAGCGCGGGGCGCGGACCAATGAGTGCCTGGAAATCCTGGCCCGGCTGTGGCAGGGCGAAACCCTGAGCTTCAAGGGCAAATACTACGAGGTCAACAAGGTCAAGCTGACGCCCGAGCCGATTCAACAGCCACGCCCGCCGCTGTGGGTCGGCGGCTTTACCCCGCCCGCCCTGCGCCGGGCGGCCAAATACGGCGACGGCTATATCGGCGTCGGCCCGCTGACCGAGCACTACCAGCGCTATGTGGCGGCCCTGGAAAAGCAGGGCAAACCCAGCGACAAGGTGCGTCTGGCGGGCGGTTTCTTCTGGCTGATCGCGTCCGAGGACCCGGACAAGACCTGGCACGAGGCTGCGGATCACGTGATCTACCAGACCAACGCCTACGCCGAGTGGTCGGCCAAGGCCGGCATGCCCCTGTTTGAGACCATCCGGGATCGGGGCCATTTGCGCGAGCTGGGTCTGCTGCAAGTCGTCGAGGTTGACGCCTGCATCAAGATGATCCGCGACTACGCGTCCGAAACACCGCTGACCCACTACTACTCCTGGACCCTGCCGCCGGGCCTGCCGGCCAGCTGGATCCAGCCCCACCTGGAGTTGTTTGCGACCAAGGTCATTCCCGGTGTGCGTTCCGCTCAGTAAGCGAAAGGAGAGGTCCATGTCCCGTGCGTTGGTGTCCGTGTGTGCTCTGGCCTTTTTGCTCTTGGCCCCACCCGCCTTTGGCTCGGAATGGGAGATCGATGCGTCCCATTCCAGCGCGCAGTTTGCGGTCCGCCATTTCATGGTTTCGACCGTGCGCGGCACGTTTGGGACGCTGAGCGGTTCGGTGAACCTGGACGAACAGGACATCACCCGGTCGTCGGTCACGGCCGAGATTGATGTGACCTCAATTGATACGCGCGAGGCCAAACGGGACGAGCACCTGCGGGGCAGCGACTTCTTCGATGTCGAACACTATCCGACCATGCGCTTTGTGTCCAAAAAGGTGGAGCAGATTGATGCCACCCGCTATACCGTGACCGGGGACCTGACGATGCGGGGGGTGACCAGGGAGGTCGCGTTTGCGGTCGAAGGCTCGTCCAGCCCGATCACCGATCCGTGGGGCAATCTGCGGCTCGGCGGCGTGGCAACGGCGACCATCGACCGGACCGAGTTCGGCCTGAGCTATAACAGGCTGCTGGAAGCCGGCGGCGTCACCATCGGGGAAGAGGTGAGAATCACCATCGACTTTGAGCTCACCCCCAAACAGACAGACCAGTAGGCAACCCGCTTCGGGTGAAGCCCCGGCATTTCAAATACCGTACAGCGCCTTCACATTGGCGTGGGTGATCTTGGCCCGCTGTTCGGCGGCAATGCCGTCGAACAGTTCGTCCAACACCTCGTTGGAGCACGGCCAGGTCGAGTCGGTATGCGGATAGTCCGAGCCCCACAGCAGGTTGTCGAGGCCGATAAAGTCCCGGGTCGCCAGCGCTGGCCGGTCGTCCTCAATGGTGGCGTAGAACTGCCGCCGCCAGACCTCGTGGGGTGGCGTGCCGGTAAACGGCTCGTCCATAGTGCGCCGTTCGCGTTGCAGGCCCTGATCGACACGGTCCAGCCAATGGGCGATCCAGCCGGCGTTGAACTCGGCCACCACGAGCTTGAGGCGTGGGTGACGTTCGCACACCCCTCGGCACATGAACTCGACAATGGTGCGCTGGACTGTGGCCTGGGCTGCGGCGTAGTCGGCGATGGCGTCGTCACGGATGCGCGGACCACGATACTCGCGCGGCAGGTAGGACATCGTGCCGACGTGCATCGACAGCGGAAAGCCCGCCTCCTCGGCGCGGGACCAGATGGGTTCGTAGGCCGGATCGTAGTACGGCCGCTCGACGGGTGAGGTGCAGGGAATGCAGCCGCCTTTGAAGCCCAGCTTGAGAAGCCGGTCGATTTCCTCGGTCGCGGCCTCGGGATCCTGGACGGGGATGGCCGGCAGGCCGAACAGCCTGCCCTTGGCCGCGTTGGTGTAGTCGTACAGCCAGTCGTTGTAGTTCCGCTGCAGGGCGACCAGGAGATCGGTGTTGGCCAGACCGAACATGTCAAAGAAGCCGGGATACAGGAACTCGGCCGCCAGCCCATCCGCGTCCTGGTCTTCGTGGCGGTGCGCGCCGTCCACCAGACCGGGCCGCATTCCGGCATACCCCTGCTTGAACAGGGCTACCAGCTCAGGGTCCTGCATGTGGGCGACATCCGGCTTGCGGCCGGGCTTGCGGTGCAGCGGTTCGTTGCGCGCCAGCCGCGTCGCCGCCATGCCCATGCGGGCGACGCTGACGCCGTGCAGGCCGCGAGCCGGGATGACGATGGCGTCCACCTGGTCGCCGACATCCATGACACGCGGCGCTTCGTCGCCAAAACGGTCGGCCAGGCCGGTAAAGACCTCGCGGCCCTCCACAACGTGCGAATCCGCAGAAATCGGTTTCATGGCTCCCCTCCCAGGACGATGAAGGCGGACGGTCTGCGTCCGTCATGTCAGCTGCGTCTTGGCTGCGCAGGTTCACGCACGCTATCACGCACCCGGACGAGCGTGAAGGCGCTGGTGGTCTGGGGCCGGCGGCGGGCTCTAGGCCGAATCGATGTCTTCCTGCCTGCCCACCAGATGCAGGCCGAGCAGCAACGCGGCGGCCAGGCCGTACATCACCCCAAAGGCCGGGGCGGCCGCAAGACCGAACACGTTCTGGACCCCGGCCGGGGTGAGGGTGTAGGCGTGAATCACGCCGGCCAGCGACAACACCGCCGCAGCTGCGGTCCAGGCGGCGGCGCGGACAAACTCGCGTTCGATGACGAACACCAGAATCGCCGCCAAGACCATTGAACTCAGCAAAAAGCCCTGGCTGAGGGCGATGACCCCGTGGATATACAGGTCGGCCCCAAACGTCGGCGCGACCTCGTACAGACTGGAGCCGGCCTTGCGGATACCGGTCTCAACCAGTTGCAGGGCCCAGGCGGCCAGGGCCGGAATCAGCCCCAGCGCCACGGCCAGGGCGTGATGGCGCGGAACAGTCTGAAACGCCTGGGCGGTCATCATGATTCCGATCCACAGCAGAATGCCCAGCGTCACCTCCACCGGCACAATCTGCAAGACGAGCGTCATCCCGCCGGTCAGACACAGCACGGCCACCACGGCTCCGTTGATCATTGAGTAGGCCGACCGGGCGCCCATCGCCTTCCAGGCCGGATGACCGATATAGATGGTGGTCGGAAAGGCGCTGCCGAACAGGGCGGCGATCAGCGTCCCGGCTCCGTTGGCCAGCAGACACGGGCGCGTCTCGTAGCGATCCCCGGCCGCCTCGGCACTCTCCAGATTTTGCAGCGAGCCGATCACGTTGAACAATCCCATGGGGACGATGACCGACAGGTAGCGCCAGCCTTCTCCACTGCTCAGCAGGGCAAACAGATCGGCCGGCACGGGCCGTGGCAGATGGACGCCAAAGTTATAGGTATCGGTCGGCGGTTCAAACACAGACCAGCCAAAGGCGCGCAGCAGCCAGACCAGGCCGACACCGGTCAGAACGGCCACGAGTCCGCCCGGCAGCCCCAGGGGCAGGGTCTTGCGGGAGGCATAGCTGATCAGAATGATCAGCATCGGCAGCAGGGCGATGGCCGGAGAGGCGAAGATCTGGAAAATAAATCCCATCGCAATGAACGTGATGGCAATGCCGGCCAGCGCGGCCAGCAGCGCCGCCCGGGGGGTATAGCGCCGCAACCAGTCGCCGACAAACGCACCGACCGTTTCCAGCAGCCCGCTCAGAAAGCACGCCAGCAGTCCGGCCTGCCAGGCCAGGGTGGGATTCCCGGTGAGCTGATAGATCGGCCCCATGATCAGAAAAAAGTAGGCAAACACACTCGGGGTGTTGATGCCGTAGGGCAGCGCCGTGACATCGTTTCGCCCGGTGCTCTGCATCAGCTGCCGGGCCTGCCAGGCGTAAAAGGCGTTGCCGAACAGGATCGACAGGGCCGCCCCGGGCAGGATCTGGCCGGTGACCAGCTCGGACGGAAAGCCGCACACCACGGCTCCCAGCACGGCGATCAGCATGAGCTGGATCAGGTTATCAATGAACAGCCCGAAGAACCCATCAATATCCCCACGTACAATCCGCATAGGCATGCGCCTAGTTGTAGGGATATTCGCGGCATTTTTCCAGACTCCACATTGATTGCCCGGAGCGTGTTGCTCCAGGGTATAACCACGGTTATACTACGGCGTATGAAGACGGCGATTTCGATTCCTGACGATATTTTTCTGGCCGCTGAACAGTTGGCTAAACGCATTGGCTCTTCTCGCAGCGAACTGTACACCACAGCTCTGGCCGCGTATCTCAAAGACCATCAGCATCAGGGCGTGACCGAGCGCTTAAATGCGGTCTACGCCCAGGCAGAAGAGTTGTCGGCGCTTGACCCGGTGTACCACGCCTTCCAAGTGCTCTCCCTGTCGCGGGAAGACTGGTAATGCGACGAGGGGAGATCTGGTGGGCCTCTCTTCCTAAGCCGAGCGGCTCAATGCCCGGTTACCGCCGGCCTGTTGTGCTTATCCAATCTGACGTTTTTACCGCCAGTCGCATTCGGACCGTCCTGGCCGCCACCCTGACTTCAAACCTGAGACTCGCCCAGGCTCCCGGCAATGTCCTGCTGCCCAAAGAGCACACCGGGCTTCAGAGGGATTCAGTCCTGAATGTGTCTCAGCTCATCACCCTCGACAAGACACTGCTGACCGAACGGATAGGCAAACTGAGACCCAAGCACCTGCGGGAGCTGGAGGCAGGCTTGCGTCTTGTTCTTGCGCTGTGACACACGAGGAGCAACCGTATGCAAAAAAAGTCCATGCGTGACCTTGACCTCGACGGCAAACGCGTCCTGGTGCGGGTCGATTTCAACGTCCCCCTGGATAACGGCAGGGTCAGCGATGACACCCGCATCCGGGCTGCCCTGCCGACCGTGAACTATCTCATCGAGCGCGGCGCCAGGCTGATCCTGTGCTCCCATCTGGGACGGCCCAAAGGCCGCCCCAGCCCGGTCTACAGCCTGCGGCCCGCAGCTGAGCGGCTGAGCCAGTTGATCCGACGGCCGGTTCGGATGGCGGCTGACTGCGTCGGTCCGGCGGTCCGAGAGCAGGCTGCGGCCTTGCAAACAGGTCAGCTGTTGCTGCTCGAAAACCTGCGTTTCCATCCCCAGGAAGAGGCCAATGAGGCGGCCTTCTGCCGGGAGTTGGCCGGGCTGGCCGAGGTGTACGTGAACGACGCCTTTGGCTCGGCTCACCGGGCGCACGCGTCAACGGCCGGGGTGGCGGCCCTGCTGCCGGCGGTGGCCGGCTTCCTGATGGAACGCGAGCTGAATTTCCTCGGGAAGGCACTGGCCGATCCCGACCAGCCCTTTGTCGCCATCCTGGGCGGGGCAAAGGTGTCGGACAAGATCGGGGTGATAGAACGACTGCTCAGCACGGTAGATCGCCTGCTGATCGGCGGGGGCATGGCCAATACCTTTCTCAAAGCCCAGGGCCGAACGGTCGGGCAGTCACTGCTCGAAGTCGATGCGCTCGGACTCGCCCGCAAGCTGCAGCAACAGGCCGGCGACCGCCTGCTGCTGCCCGAGGACGTGTGCATTGCCGACCGCTTCGATGCCGAGGCGCAAACCCGGATCGTCGGGGTTGATGCCGTACCCGACGAGTGGCGTATTCTGGACATCGGCCCCCAGACCATCGCCCGCTTTACCGCCAGTCTGCAAAACGCCCGGACCGTGGTCTGGAACGGCCCCATGGGCGTGTTTGAGCTGCCGCCGTTTGCGGCCGGTACGTTTGCCGTGGCGCGGGCGCTGGCCGAGCTGCCGCAGGCAACGACGATTATTGGCGGCGGGGATTCCGCGGCTGCGGTCGAGCAGTCCGGCCTGGCCGACCGGATGACACATATCTCAACCGGCGGCGGGGCCTCGCTGGAGTTCCTGGAGGGCAAACAGCTGCCCGGCGTGGCCGCCCTGCACGATGCCTAGGGGTCGGTTCAGCTCATCGTTTTCGATTGGGGCATCAGACGCAAACTGCGCAATCGGTTGAGGGCGGCGGCAATCTCAAAACGCCGCGCCCGAGCCCGGTCGCCGAAGCCGGACTGGGTCAGGACTTCCAGGCCGTCGTGCTCAACGCGGGTCTCGATCAGCTCAATGATGTCGGTCAGGCTGCGCCGGCCGTCACACAGCCCGCGGGCGCAGGCCAGCAGGATATCCCCGATCATCCGACACTGGGCCGGGTCAACCAGTTGAGCCAGCAGCGAGACCTCGATCTCTTCAGTCCCGAACTCAATGGTGCGGGTTTTCACGCCGCGCACCCGCTCGGCCCTTCTGCCCCGGCTGGGGTCGAGGCTGCGCGGGTCGGGCAACCGGTCCGCAGCCGGCGGCCAGCTCCCAGCTGACTGCGGACCAGCCTGGGGCAGGGCGGCGGCAATGTCTTTGGCCCGAGCCGTGACATCATGGGGCCGATACTCGTCCAGGTGAATCACCCAGTCCGCCACGTCGAGGTAGTCGCCGGCCCCACCCACGACCAGAATCGAAGACACCCCACGCTCCTCCCACAGCTGGCGAACGCGATCGAGATAGGGCGTAATCGGCTCTTTGTCATCCGGCACCAAGCGCCGCATCCGGGCGTCCCGAATCATGAAATTGGTGGCCGCCGTATCCTCGTCAATCAACAGCGCGGTCGCACCGACCTCCAGGGCTTCGACAATCGCTGCGGCCTGCGAGGTGCTGCCCGAGGCGTCGTCGGTGTCAAACCGGTCGGTTCGGCGCCCGAGCGGCAGGGCGGTGATGAACGGCCGCAGATCAACCCCCCGGACAGCGCGCCCGTCCTCGGCCCGAATGCTCACCGCCCCCGGCACGCTCACGCAGCGCTCCCGCCCGTCACCCGGAATGTGGTCGTACACCCCTTGGGCCAAGGCTGCCAGCAGGGTCGATTTGCCGTGATAGCCGCCGCCGGCGATCAGCGTCACTCCGGCCCGGACGCCCAGCCCGCGCAGCAGGCCGGCGTGGGGGGCTTCAAGCTCACAGGCCAGGGCCGGCGGCACCTCGAGCGGAATCGCTCCGTCGAGCGGTCTATCCTCCGCTCCGCTGTGGCGGGGTAGGCTGCTGCCTTCGGCGACAAAGGCGACCAGACCGTGGGCGCTGAGCTGCCGGCGCAGGGCCAGCTGGTCTTCAACCGTCTGCACATGTCTGGCGAGCTGGGGGCGGTCGAGGCGCGTCAGCACACGGTCGAGCGCCTGTGGCAGACGGCCGGTCAACAGGGCGGCGGCCTCGCGTCCCAGAATCCGGCGCCCGGCTGCGGGCAGGCCGGCAGTCAGGCGGAAGCGCAGGCCGCCGTCCTGGCCGAGCCTGACTGCGGTGCGCTCCAGCACGTGCTGGCCGACGGGCAGGATTTCAAGCAGGCCGCTCTTGCCGCTGCCCGTTTTGCGGCGCGCGCCGGCCAACTCCCGAATGACCGCCCGGTGGACGAAATCAGCCGTCGCGCGTCTGGCCTCGGGACTGCGGCAGGCCCGCTCGGGCAGACCGGGAATCGGGATATCGGCGCGCAGACGGCTCGGCGCGGCAAACGGGTCACCCTGCACGTGCTCGAACCTCAGCCGCAACGCGCCCAGCCCATACGTCCGTCCCCGCAGATCCTTGTAAAAACCGTACGGTCGCCCGTCCAGACGACTCAGCTCACCCGCTAAATCAGACCCCAGGTCCGCCATCTTCCGCCTCCGACTCGCCCCTGTCCGTGTCCTTACTGCGCGGGGACTATACGGAACTCTAGATAGGAAGAACCGGACGACCCGGCCGAGACGCTCGTGGCTTGGCCACGCATCGCTCTCAGGCTCCGAGGGACGGCCGTGGGCCAGCCCCGGTTCGGGTCCCACGTGTTCGTTCCATCGGTTCTCACCCGCTGATAGCAGGCCAACTCGGAATTCCTTCCCCGCGGCCGCGTCGGCGGCACAACTGGAGGGAATTCATGGCCAAACCCGATTCAAGCTTCAAATA
>WTHE01000151.1 GCA_011523315.1 Candidatus Binatota bacterium | reverse complement strand
CGGGCTGGCGTGCAAGCTGACCCGCGGCTGAAGCGTCGCGCGCCAGTGTCCTGGGAAGTGGAGGAGAGAATTTTGCCAGCCACCGGCTCAAGAGCCGAACGGACTCAAAAACGACGCCGGGCCTTGCTCGACACCGCCCGGGAGTTGTTTGCGAAGCACGGGTACGAAGAGACCTCGACCGAAGAGATTGTCCGCACTGTCGGGGTGACCAGAGGCACGCTGTACTCTCAGTTTCGCGACAAGGCCGCCCTCTTCGCCGCTGTCTATCAGGAGCAGCGGATCGCTCTGGTCCAGTCCATCAGCGAGTGTATCCAGGTGGCCGATGGCGCTCCGCAGCAGCAGGTCGTGCTCGCGGTGTGCCGAGCCTTTATTGAAAAGGCCGCAGACCCGCAGGTGCGGCGCATTCTCTTTGCCGATGGCCCAGCAGTCCTGGACCAGGCTGTAATCCGAGAACCCGATCCCGCCCTGCTGCTTCTCCGACAGGCGTTCGAGCCGTTGATGGCCGAGGGCGCGCTTGACCCGCCGCCGCTTGACCCACTCATCCATCTGATATGGGCAACGTGCTTCGAAGCGGGCACATACATCGCCAGCGCGGACGATAGTGCCGCAGCCCAGCAGGAAATGATCGGCACGCTGGAGCGTCTGCTCACCGGGTTGTGGTCCAGATCCCCAGCCGTTTGAGGCTCCGAGCGCCAGGCCTGTTTGTCCGCCCGTGCCAAGCCGGCTTGGTCCCCTTCGCGCATTGACCCCGGCGGTCCGGGCGCTGGTCAAACACGGCCACCGGCTCACTGTCATGGAAGCCCGCTGAGAGGGGGGCGGGGGTTCGTCGAGATAGGCAGGCTTCCGATCAGCCTTGTCTCCAGAGAAGAGGATGAAACCGGACCTTGGTCTGTCCCGTCGCAGACGGTATCATCTCCGGCCATGAAGCGAACCCTGGTTTTCGGTGTTGTCGGCTGCTGCACCCTGCTTGCCTCACTGGCTGGCACGGATGCG
The DNA here is from genome assembly GCA_011523315.1 of Candidatus Binatota bacterium. GTDB lineage: Bacteria > Desulfobacterota > Binatia > Bin18 > Bin18 > JAAXHF01. The sequence continues at coordinate 1,380 of WTHE01000151.1, read as the reverse complement.
CCCGCCAACGGAACTGTTTCAGAACACCCCGACCCATCTGCCGCCCTGAAGGTCGGCGCCCCGGAGATCCGCGCCGCCGACCTTCAGCGCCATATCGAGACCTTAGCCTCTGAACAGATGGCCGGTCGGCTGACCGGTACGGCCGGTGAGATCGCCGCGACAGCCTACGTGGCCGCCCTGTTTGAGGGCTTTGGGCTGGCTCCGGCGGGTGATGACGGCACCTACTTCCAGGCCTTTCCTTTTACGGCTGGCGTCTCGCTCGGGCCAAACAACACCTTGCTGAGCGAGCTTCCAGCCCGAGACGGTCGGACCACACCGCAGGCCGGACCGGCCTATGTGGTCAACCGAGACTGGCGTCCGTTGACCTTTTCCAAAACCGGCCGGTTCGAGCCTGCGGGAGTCGTATTCGCCGGCTATGGCATCGTCGCCCCGGCGGCCGACGGTCAGCCCGCCTATGATTCGTACAGCCATCTCAATGTGACGGACAACTGGGTGCTGGTCTTCCGCTATTTGCCCGAAAACACCGCCCAAGACCGGCGCTCCCATCTCAAGCGCTACGCCGGCCTGCGTCGCAAGGCTATGGTCGCCCGCGATCACGGCGCGCGGGGGCTCATTGTCGTCAGCGGGCCCAACGCCACGGTCAACGATCAGCTCGTCGGCTTGGCCTTTGACGCCTCGCTGGCCGGGACGAGTATTGGGGTGCTGTCGGTCGCCGATGCGGTTGCGGCCACTTGGTTACAGGCCGGCGGCAGAGACCTCAAGACGCTGCACGACGCTGCGGATACGGGCCGGCCGGTCGCGGGGTTTGCGCTGCCCGGGCTGCGGCTGACCGCCCGCATAGATATCCAACAGGAGAAAAAAACCGGGCGGAACGTCCTGGCCCGTCTGCCGGCGAACGGGCCGGCCGGGTCCCGGGCGCTGGTGATCGGGGCGCATATCGACCATCTCGGCAGGGGGCACGGTGCCGCCTCGCTGGCCCGCGGCCAAGAAAAAGGGACCATCCATTACGGGGCTGACGATAACGCCTCGGGCGTTGCCGGCTTGCTCGAAATTGCCCAGCAGCTGGCCGCCCAAAAAGCCGGGGGGCGACTCGCGCTGCAACGGGATGTCATATTCGCCGCCTGGTCCGGGGAAGAAATGGGGCTGCTGGGATCGAGCCACTTTACCCGCGCGTTTGACGACCACGCCGCTCAGCCGGCCGTGCCGAGACCGGCCGCCTACCTGAACATGGACATGATCGGTCGGCTGCAAAAAAGCGCCGTGCTCCAGGGCGTCGGTTCGAGTTCGGTCTGGACCGACCTCATCGCACAGGCCAACGCCGGGCTCGGGCTGCCGCTGAGCCTGCAAAACGAGAGCTATCTGCCGACCGACGCCACGTCG
>WTHE01000331.1 GCA_011523315.1 Candidatus Binatota bacterium | reverse complement strand
GGTTAGCCGGAGGCGTAACCTGACATCCCGTCCTTGTCGGATTACGCTCCGCTAATCCGACCTACTACACTATCTGAGTCCTGCCGCTTTGCCATCGGATACGCTTCACAAGCCTGTGTCCGGGGTATATGAAGACCGCTGGCCGTGCGAACGCATCGACGAAGAGGGCGCTCAGCGCCGAGACGACAGTGGCTGGTCTGCCTTGTTATGGTGCTGGTCGGCGGCCTGTGCTCCCCGGTCTGCTCTCCAGTTTCGGCCCTCACCCTCGACGACCTCGATCCCGACCGGGAGTGGCGGCTGGGCGCCCTGCACTTCTCCGGCCACAGCCAGCTCAGCGAGGCCGAGCTGCGGGCAGCCCTGACTACCCGGCCCCGGCCTTGGTATACGCCGTGGCGCGTCCAGCCAGCCTTCGATCCAATCGCCTTCGGCCTGGATTTGAAACGCCTGACCCGCCTGTATCGGTCGCGCGGCTACTACAACGTCCGGCTGGACTATGAGCTGACCCGCCAGGAAAAACGCGCCTGGGAGCGTGGCACGGGCAGCCTGCTCAGTGTCCGTATTCGTATCGACGAGGGGGAGCCGGTTCGGGTCGGCGAGGTGGATATCCAGCTCAACGGACAGCCGCCGGACCCGCCGGCCTTTGACATGCCCGAGCTGCCGGCCAAGCCGGGTGACGTTTTTAACGAGGACGACTACCGGGCGGCCGAAGCCCGGCTCAAGGCGTTTTTTCTGGATCGTGGCCACGGCTGGACCGAGGTCACGCGCACGGCCGAACTGATCCTCGACCAGCGCAGCGCCCGGCTGCGCTACCGTGTCACCCCCGGCCCGCCGACCGTGTTCGGTCAGACCCACATTGAGGGCCTGGACGCCCTTGCTCCCCAGCTCCTGAAGCGCGAATTCACCTATCTGCCCGGCCAGCCGTTCTCCGTCCAGGCCCTCAACGCGACCCGCAAGAACCTCCTCGACCTGGGCCTGTTTGACTCCGTTCAGCTCGCCCCGGCCCAAAACCAGAAAAGGCAACGTGTCAACATCCGGCCTGTCACAGGACGACATGTTTCCTCTGAGTCCAACGGCCGACCCGCAGTGGTCCCGCTACGGCTGCGGGTCAAGGAAGGCCCGCCCCGGGATTTCAGGCTCGGTCTGGGCTATGGCACCGAGGATGAGTTCCGCGGCCAGGTCGAATGGCAGCACCGCAACTGGTTGGGCGGCGGACGACGCCTGTCGGCGCTGCTGAAATTCTCGTCCATCTTCCGCTCCCTGGGCGTCGAACTCGTCCAGCCCCACTTCCTGACCAGGCGCTCGCGGCTGATTCTCGACCTCAGCCAGGGGCAGGAAGACGAAGAAACCTTTCTGCTCAACTACACCCGTTTGCGGTCGCGGTTTGAACACCGCTTCTCGTCCAGCCTGTCCGGGACGGTCGGCTATCGGCTGGAGTTTGCCCGGCTGAACAACATCTCGGCGTCAACGATTCGCGGCATCGGCGGTATCGAGCGCGAGGGGCTGCTGGCCGGCCCAATCCTGGAATTGGCCTGGAACACCGTCACGGACCGGCTGAACCCAAAACAGGGCGAGCTGGTGGCGCTCAGCTTTGCCCAAACCAGCAGCCCCGACTACCAGTTCTACACCCTGACGACCGAGGCCAAAAAATACTATGATCTCGGCTGGCAGACCGTGGTGGCCAGCCGCCTCAAAATCGGCCTGGCCGACGCCTTCGGCCCGATCACACAGCTGCCCATCTCCGAACGCCTGTACGCCGGCGGCGAGAAGAGCGTGCGGGGCTACGGTCGGCGCCGCCTCGGTCCGCTGAGCCGCTCGGACGACCCGCTCGGCGGCCTGAGCCTGATCGAGGGCTCGGTGGAACTCCGCCGCCCGGTGTGGAAGGCGGTCAGCGGAGCCGTGTTCGTCGATTTCGGCCAGCTTGAAACCCGAGCCCACCATATTCCGATTGACGACCTGCAGTTTGCCGCAGGTTTTGGCCTCGGCTACACCACGCCCTTCGGTCCGATTCAGCTGCACCTGGGCTTCCCCTTCGATCCGCCTGCTGGTGATGATCCCTGGCAGGTGCATTTCAGCGTGGGGCAATTTTTCTGAGGAATCTGCCGATGGCGAGCGTGTCGACAATCCTGCGTCGAAGCCTGGTGCTGATCGGGCTGCTGCTGGGCCTGGCAATAGTCGGTGGCCTGCTATTCCTGCGCACCGAGCAGTTCCGCAGCCTGGCCCGCCAGCAGATCCTCGACGTCCTCAACACCAGCCTGGCGGGACAGGTCAGCCTGGAACGGCTCGAGGGTACGCTGTGGGGTTCGCTGGTCCTGCACCAGCTGCGGCTTGAGTACCGAGGCCGGACTCTGCTGCACATTCCCCGACTGACCGCACGGTATCGGCT
>WTHE01000523.1 GCA_011523315.1 Candidatus Binatota bacterium | reverse complement strand
GGCGTAACCCGACAGCCCGTACGTGTCGGATTACGCTCCGCTAATCCGACCTACTCAGCCTATCGTGAACCGTGCTGACAGTCCGCAAATCCCGTTCAGCCTGAACCTGGGGCGACGCCGCCCAAAGGAGAAGTCCGCGTGCCCATTCCCGCCCAGTTTGACGACCGTTTGTGTCTGCCCCTGATCGCCGCCCCGATGTTCCTGGTATCCGGCCCGGAACTGGTCATTGAGGCCTGCCAGGCCGGCGTTATCGGCGCCTTTCCGACCGCCAACTGTCGAACCGTTGAGCAGTTGGACGACTGGCTGAGTCAGATCACCCGGCGGCTGAGCGATTTTCGGGCGGCCCACCCCGAACAGCCGGTTGCGCCGCCGTGCGCGAATCTGATTGTGCACCGCTCCAACCCACGCCTGGAAGACGATCTGGAGTTGGTCAGAAAGCACCGGATCGAGCTGGTCATCGCCAGCGTCGGCAGCCCGCACACCATCATCGAGCCCATCCACGACTACGGCGGCGTGGTGTATGCCGACGTGGCCAGCATGCGGCATGTGGAAAAAGCCCTCGCCGCCGGCTCGGACGGCCTGATCCTCCTGACCGCAGGGGCCGGCGGCCAGACCGGCTGGGCCAACCCCTTCGCCTTTGTCCGCCAGGTCCGGGAAGTCTTTGACGGCCCGCTTGTCCTGGCCGGCGGGGTGGCCGACGGCACGGCGCTGCACGCCGCCGAAGCGCTGGGCTGTAACCTGGCGTATATGGGCACGCGTTTTATCGCCACCCAGGAGAGCATGGCCCCAGAAGCCTATAAGCGCATGATCGTCGGCACCAACATGGACGGCATCACGCTGACCAAAGCCTTCAGCGGCCTGGAGACGAATATGATTCGTCAGTCGATTGAGGCCGCCGGACTCGATCCCGACACCCTCCCCGAGCGGGGCATGATCGATGTGGCAAAAGACCTCGATCCCGGCAGTAAAAGGCGCTACCGCGACATCTGGAGCGCCGGACACACGGCCGGCTGTATCCACGACGTGCCGGTCGTGCGAGAGCTGGTTGGCCGTCTTCGGCACGAGTATCAAGCCGCAATCGCAACCACGGCCAACGCCAGCCTCTCAGATAGGCACTAAACCAAGGTGCAGCCCAAGGGCGAGATCAAGCGCCTGCTGCGTCTCATCTGAAATCCGTCCCGCCTGTTTGATAATTCTCCGTTGGTCGTAGGTCATGATCAGTGAGGCGTTTGCTACGCGTGCCTGAGTGAGATTCGACCGGGGCTTACGCAGGTCCACCATATAGGCGCGCTTGGCACGCGCTGCGGTGTACGCCTGAGTCGGCACCACGCTGACAGCCTGTCCGTATTGATTGGCAACGTCATTCGAAACGATGACACACGTTCGGATCTTTTGCGGTTCGACACCCACAGACGGGTCGCACTGAATCCAGACAATGTCGCCTCTGTGGAAGCGCATAGCCTCAGACATCGTCCTCGCTCAGCAGCTCTGTCTGCGCCTCTTCCCAATCTTTTAACACCGCGCGGGTGTCGCCGCGTCCGGCAGCATAATCTCGTGCCAGCCGCGCGCGCTGCTCCCGCGCCGCTCGCTGCGACAAGCCTTCTGATAAGATCTCGCGCGCGAGCCGGGCGCAGGGTTTTCCGGCTCGTGCGGCGTGTCGTTTCAGCTCCTTATACGTGTCGTCATCAAGTGTCAAATTGAGGCGTTCCATGGCACCGAGCCTAGCACGAGATCGAGCGCTTGCATACCGACAGGACAGCGTTAAAGCACAACCATTCAGCGACGTGTGGCCGTAACGATACCGGCATCAAAGCCCAAGCCGCAGCCCCCTGCTCGAAGCGGCGCCCGACGGTTCCGGCGTGTGTATCGGCTTGCCAGGTGAGCCGCCGGCATGCATCATGGGCGCATGGCTTCGCAAACTGACCCGACTCCGACAATCGACTCGCAGGTCCACGCCTATGAACGGGACCACCCGGGGCGGCCGTGGGCTCGGCCCTTGCCCGGCCCGACCGAGGTCACGGGTGATGACATGGTGGCGGCGATGGACGCTGTTGGCGTTGACGGCGCCCTGCTGGTCTCGCCATGGACCATGTACCGCTTCGACGCCAGCTATGTGCTCGAAGTGCAGGCCAAGCATCCCGGCCGGTTCGGTCTGATCAAGCCGTTCGACCCGCGGGTCGCAGCCGTCGCCGACGAGATTGCCGAATGGGCGGCCCGGCCGGGTGTGGTCGGAGCGCGTATCATGCTGATGGGTGATCCGACCACCGACGATCCGGGGCTGCATCGGATACTGGCGGCCGGCGCGCGGCACGGCCTGCCGGTCAACGTCCTGTGCTGGGGAAAACTGCCGCTGCTGGCTGAGCTGGCGCGCCGGAACCCCAACAC
>WTHE01000447.1:8411-11623 GCA_011523315.1 Candidatus Binatota bacterium | reverse complement strand
GGGGTGGTTCCCCTCCTGGGAGGGGTGGCCGAAGGCCGGGGTGGGTTGCTTTTTGCATCACAAGTTCCCGAGGGCAGAGGGGGTCGAGATGGGAGTGGCTTGGGACCGGGCTAGTGGCCGAGCGGAAAGCCGTACAGCTTGCCGACGTTCTCGTAGACCAGCTTGCGGCGGATGTCTTCGGGCAGGTGGCCGAGCTGCTTGTGCAGAAAGTCCTGGGAGTCCGGCCACACTCCGTCCGGGTGGGGGAAGTCCGAGCCCCACATGACGTTGTTGACGCCGACCTTCTCAATCTGGTCGATGCCGGTCTGGTCCTGCTGGAAGGTCGCGTACATCTGGCGGTACCAGTACTCGCTGGGTTTCATTTTCAGCTCAAGGTCCTTGAACTGGTCTTCCCACTCGTAGTCCATGCGTTCGAGCACGTAGGGGATCCAGCCGATGCCGGCCTCGCCGATCACGACCCGCAGGTTGGGGTAGCGCTCCAGGGCGCCGCCATAAATGATCGCGCCCATGAAGCCGGCCATCGAGATCTGGAACTCGGTCAGAATCGTGGCCAGCCACATGCGCCGCGAGCGGCGGTCTTGCAGCCACTTCATGTCGGCCTTGGGACCGATGGTATGCAGGTGGATGGGAATGCCGGTCTCGTGGGCGGCCTGCCACACCGGCTCCCAGTCCAGGTGCCACAGCGGCTTCATGCCGTGCTGAACCGCCAGCTCCGCGCCTCTGAGGCCCAGCCTGGCGCAGCGCCGGATCTCGTCGGCCGTCTGCTCTTCGGTCGAGGTCGGCAGGCTGGCCACACACGCGAACCGGCTGGGGCTGGCTTTGGAGAAGTCGGCGGCAAAATCGTTATAAATGGTCACCACCACGTCGCTGACCTCGGGGTCGTTGATGCGGCTGGCCGCGCCCAGAACCCCGTACAGGACTTCGCCGACCACGCCGTCGCGCTCCTGGTCCTTGAGCCGTAGCTCGGGGACGGCGGTCCGCATGATGCCCCGGCTCTGGTCTTCGTACAGCCCGGTCTCGGCCATCCGGTCGGCACGGTAAATCTGGCCCGGCACGTACTGGCGGCCGGCCGAACCCATGCCGCCGACCAGGCCCATGGGCGTGCCCTGATGGGACACCCAGGTTTTGCCCTCAGGTTTGTCTATGACTTTGGGCATTTTGTCTTTCAGGCTGGCCGGGGCGTTGTCGGTAAACAGGCTGGCCGGCAAACACGGCAGATCGATATGGCCGTCTGCGGAAATAACGGGATGAGTAAACATGGTCTGTGCCTCCCTTTGTTGCGTCCCTCTCTCTTTAGCAGAAAGCACTGCCGGCAGAAAAGCCGCCGCCCTTGTGCTGCCCCAGTCGCTATGAAACAACGAACGCACCATGGACAAACGCGTTTTCTATACGCTCAACATCGCCGTTTTCACCTCCATGCTGGGCATGGGTATTGTGCTTCCCTTCATGCCGATTTACGCCCGGACCTTGGGGGCGACCGGTATCACCATCGGTATCTTTTTTGCGAGCTTTCCCCTGGCCCAGATGCTGTTCATGCCGCTGATCGGCCGGCTCTCGGACCGGCATGGCCGCAAGATGTTCATGGCCCTCGGCCTGCTGGCCAGCAGCCTGCTGTCGCTGTGGTACGTGTACGCCCCGAACATGCTGTATCTGACCCTGGGTCGCTTTCTGCAAGGCGCGGCGGTGGCCCTGACCCTGCCGATCGCCACCGCCTATGTCGGTGATATCGCCCCGGCCGAAAAGCGCGGTACGCTGATGGGCATTTTCAATCTGTCCATGACCAGCAGCATCGGTCTCGGCCCGCTGGTCGGTGGCTGGCTGAGCGATCAGTACGGCATGGAGTTCAGCTTTTACTGGATGTGCCTGCTGAACGCGCTGGCCTGTGTGCTGGTACTTATCCTGCTGCCCAGCTCCCACTCGGCCGGCAAGGCGGCCGTGCGTCAAGCCTCGTATCGACAGTTGTTGGCCCGCCCGCGGGTCAAGGGGCTGGCCCTGTATCGGGTGGTCAACACCATTCAGATGGGGCTGTGGTTTTCGTTTCTGCCGCTGCTGGGTACCGAAATCCTCAGCATGAACCATACGCGGATCGGCTGGGCGCTGGCCTGTTACATGCTGGTCAGCTCCCTGGTCCAGGTGCCGTTCGGCCGCATGGCCGACCGCTTCAGCAAGCGCCTGTTGATCATTACCAGCGGTCTGATTGGCTCGTTTGTGTTTTCCTTCATGTTTTTTGTCTGGGAATTCTGGCACCTGATGCTGATCGCGGCGGTGACCGGCGCGATGGGCGCCATGGCCATGCCGGCGCTCAACGCCCTGGCTGCGGAAGAGGGCCAGGACGGCAATATGGGTGCGGTCATGGGCATGCTCAACATGGCCATGAGCGTCGGCATGATGCTGGGGCCGGTCCTGGGCGGACTCGTGCTCGACGTGTCCGGCCTGCGGCCCCTGTTTCTGTTCGGTGCCGTGGCCGGCCTGCTCGGCACCTTCGGCTTTGCCCGGCTGAGCACTGCCGCCCCGCTGCCGGCCGTGGCCGCGCCGCGCCTGGCCGAAGGACCGACCCAGGCGCGCTAGTCCGGCCGCGCCAAGGAGAGAAACGTATGGACATCCACGCCACCCGCCAGTTTGTCGAACACGCCTGGACGGACAGGATTATTCCGGCCCTGACCGACTATCTGCGGATTCCGAACCAGTCGCCGGCCTATGACCCGGACTGGAATCGCAACGGCCATATGGATCGCGCGGTGGAGCTGGTCGTTGACTGGGTGCGGGCTCAGGACGTGCCCGGCCTCAGCCTCGACGTGGTCCGGCTCGACGGGCGCACCCCGCTGGTGTTCATCGAGGTGCCCGGACGCACCCAGGAGACTGTGCTGCTGTACGGACACCTGGACAAGCAGCCGCCGATGCACGGCTGGAACGAGGGCCTCGGTCCGTGGACGCCGGTCATCAGCGACGGCAAGCTGTACGGCCGGGGGGGCGCCGACGACGGCTATGCCGGCTTCGCCTCCCTGACCGCCATCCAAGCCCTGCAAGACCAGGGCCTGCCCCACGCCCGGTGTGTCATCATCGTCGAAGCCGACGAAGAGAGCGGCAGCGACGACCTGCCCTATTATATCACCGCCCTCAAGGATCGGATCGGCTCACCGAGTCTGGTCATCTGTCTCGATTCCGGGTGTGGCAACTACGACCAGCTGTGGGTCACCAACTCACTGCGCGGT